>JAJRAT010000070.1 GCA_028682845.1 Methanothrix sp.
GGATTGGACAAAATCGCTGATGGTTGCAGCGCTTTTTGTTTTGCTGCGGGCGGAGCCTGCTCGGTATAAGCTGCAAGCTCCGTTCCGGCACCTGTGGCTGCGGTTTGCGGCGCGCCAAGCTCGGATACTGCGGCATTCGCGTTGCCCTGCGGAACCTGAGCGTTGAACTCGGATAGCGTCAGGTTCTTCGCATCTTTGCTCCCGGATTGGTCCAGTCCTCCCAGACATAAGCCTGTCAGAAGGAGGACGGCTATAGCAATCCGAATAAATGTGTGGTCAGCCATGTATTTCTCCTCATATTTTTTAGACGTTGTTCGACATTTCATGCAAATTTTTATTGCATGATTTTGCAATTTAATTTGGTAAGAACATCAGGTTAATTGACATTCTTACTTTGATGCCATTGATTCAACAATGCAAATATGGTGATTATCGTATCTATCCTTAACGGTCACCTATTTATTTATTTCATTTTTCTAATGTATAAATTTTCGTATAGTTTGGCCACGCCGGAGTTTGGCCATGCTGGGGAAGATACTTTGCGCTTCGATATATTTTTATAAAAATAAATAAATCAATTTCGAATTGCGAAATACTGTTGCGGGTCTTCTCTTCCATTTTCTGCAAAAAAAGAGACGGATAAAGGCGCTAAAGGCTAAAGGAACGGCGCGAGCAAACGGAATGCTATGCCGCCGAGCAGTATCGCAAAGACCACCTCGAAGACCGTGATGGCAGCCGTTTTCTTCCAGCCGAACTCCTTGGCAAGACACAGGATCACAGCCAGGCAGGGGATGTAGATCATCGTCACCAGGGCCAGAACGATGAGCTGCACGGGAGAGAGGACTGCCGCGAAGTTCGTGGTCTGGAATATGACGGCCAGCATCAGTATGGTCAGTTCCTTTCTCACCAGGCCGAAGATGAGCAGAATGCCCACGGCGGAAGGCAGTCCCAGCCATGAAACCGTGATGGGGCTGAGCAGATCATTGACCGGATTCAGCCAGCCCGCAGCATAAACAGCCTGAAGGGCGGCGCTTCCGATGATGTAAGCCGGGAAGACCACCCAGAGCAGCGATTTGGTCCGGGCCCAGGTCTGCTTGAGGACGACCTTGGCCGAGGGCACGTGGTACTTGGGCATCTCCATGATCAGGCCCACCGAGTCGCCCGGCACGGCCTTGAAGGCGATCCTGCCGAGGAGGATGATGAGAAGAATGTCGAAGACGTAGAGCGCCATCGCCCACCAGATGTTGACGAACGCCGCCACCAGCCCCAGGATCACGACCGTGCGCGCCGTGCAGGGAATCATCGTGACAAGGAACGCCGCCAGCAGCTTTTGCTTGGGCGTCTCCATGATGCGGCAGGCAAAGCAAGCCGGCACATTGCAGCCGTAGCCGAGGATGAGGGGGATGATGGCCTTTCCGTGCAGCCCCATCTTGTGCATCCCCTGATCGAGCATGACCGAGATGCGCGTCAGGTAGCCGGAATCCTCGATGAATGCCAGGATGATGTAGAAGGGCAGAACGTATGGGATGACTAAAGTCAGTCCGGCCACAAGACCGGCAAAGGCTCCGTTCCAGAGAATATCTCCCAGCGGACCTGATACCACCGGCTCCAATTGCTCGATGGGGCTGAGCGCCTCGACGAGCAGTTCGGAGATCTTGGCACCGATGACAAAGGTCCAGACCAGCAGCCCGCCGATGACTGCCAAGATGCTGAGATAGCCCAGGACCGGATGAAGCGCGACGGCGTCCAGCCTGTCCGTGATGCTCACTCCCTCGACGCCGATACTCTGGGCGCTTCGGGCGATCTCCTCAGCCACGTGATACCTCTCGGCGCTGATGATCACGTTGCTCGACTCGCCGTGCATCTCTTCCAGCTCTTTGGCCAGATCGGACGCCGCGCTCACCAGGGAGCCGTCCATCCCGGCCACGAGCTTTGTGATCTCTTCGTCCTTTTCCAGGAGCTTAATGGCCACCCAGCGGCGAGGATAATTGATCTTGATCCCATTCAGGAGCCGGGAAAGCCTTTCGATCCTCTCTTCCACCTCTTTTCCGTACTTGAGATTGGATTTTATCCCGGATTCGACCGCAGACGGCAGCGCCCTCCGGCCCGCGAGCTTGACGATCTCCTCGGTCAGCTCCGTGACGCCCTTTCCTTTGATGGCAACCATCGGCACGACGGGAACGCCGAGCGCCTTCGACAGCTTCTCGATGTCCACATGAATGCCTCTCTTCTCCATGAGGTCCACCTGGTTCAAAGCCAGGATCAGCGGTGCCTCCAATTCCAGGAGCTGAAGGGTGAAGAAGAGATTTCTCTCGAGTGCGGAAGCGTCCACTACATTTACCACAATGTCCGGTTTTTCCAGGGCGATGAAATCGCGGGAGACCAGTTCCTCCAGCGAGTAAGTGGAGAACGAATAGATGCCGGGCAGATCTATGATTCTGATCTTTCGGCCTTTGTACTGCAAAATGCCTTCGGCGCGCTCCACCGTCTTTCCCGGCCAGTTGCCCAGGATTTGATCCACGCCGGTGAGCTGATTGAAGACTGCGCTTTTGCCCACATTGGCGTTCCCGGCAAGAGCGATCACCATCGACGCATCGCCTTTGCGGTCCGGGCTTGACCGGCAGTCAGTGCCGTCGTTTGATTGTGATTCTTGTGATTTTCTCGGGGAGCATCTTTCTCCGCAGCCAAGGCAGCCCGACAAACTCAAGCTCAGGCCTCCAATGCGGCTTTTACGAAGATGTTGTCTGCAATCTCATGGCCCACGGCGAGATTGGTTCGGCGCACACATAGCTCAATGGGACCTCCCATCGGCGTTTTTCGCATCAGGACGACCTCGGTTCCCGGAGTTAGGCCAAGGTCGGAGAGCCTTTGAATAACTTTCTTGTCTCCCCGAAGAAGGGCGATGGTCCCTTTCTGGCAGGGCCGCAGGTCCGTCAGGGGTACAACCTTCCGGGGAGCTGCGAATTTGTCCGAGTCCTTTGACACCTCCGCATTGCGGCATTCGTTGCAGGTGGCGATCTCTTTCTCGCAAGGGGAGATCAGCTCACCGCACGGGCAGCGCGCCGGGGCATTGAGCATCCGGCACATGGCGTCACCAACCTCATCGGATATGGAGTGCTCCATGCGGCAGGCTTCGTCGTGCACTTTTTCCGGATCGATCCCCAGTATCTCTGACAGGAAGACTTCCAGCAGCCTGTGTTTTCTCTTGATCTTCAGGGCAACCTCTTCTCCCGCATCCGTCAGAGCCGCCCCCCTGTACGGCTCATAGCGAATCAGGCCGCTCTGGGCCAGGCTCCCAAAGACTTCGGTGACGCTGGCAGGGGCATTGTGCAGCCGCTTGGCCACCTCTGTCGTCTTCGCCAGGCCGGTTTTTCCTGCGATGTCGTAAATCGCTTCGATGTACTCTTCGATCTGTTCTTTGGGCATAACGCCGTTATTTTAAGGTCAACCTAAATATAAGAATTTCGGTGCACCTAAAGATTGACGAGCCAAACAAACACCCCTCTTAAATGAGGATTAGATGTGAGGAACTGATATGAAGATCAGATGTGAGCCTGCACTTCAAGCTACATAATGAGCAGGTGAAGCGCCGTTCCCACCAGCAGCGCCGCCGCCAGCCGCAGGGCCACGGACTTCATGGTTCCTGCGACCCCCAGCTCCTTCAGCATGACCATGAATGTGGCAACGCACGGGAAGTACATGGCCAGCACAACCGAGGAAATCACAAGCTGCTCCGGAGTCATATCCAGCGGCGCAAACATGCCGATCCCGATATCCTTTCTCAGGAATCCGATGATCAGGGCTGTGGCCGCGTCGCTCGGCAGCCCCAGGAGGCCGGAGACCACCGGATGCAGGGCCTGGCCGATGAAGTGCATGAGGCCGCTCAGGTAGAAGATGTTCATAACCACCATGCCGAGAGCTATGTAGGGAACGGCCTCCTTCAAGAACTCCCGCACTCGGATGAAGGTCTTTTTCAGGAGCGAGCCGGGATTGGGCATGCGGTAGGGAGGAATCTCCAGGAAAATTTCCGGCGACTCTCCGCCGATGATCTTGTGCAGGACGAATCCGGTTATGACAAAGGTCAGGAACAGCGAGCCGTACACCATGACGATGTACTTCAGGCCAAAGGGCGCAAGCATCCCGAAGATCATGGCGCTCTGCGAGGCGCAGGGGATGGCCATAGTCATGAGGGTGGCCGCCAGATACCTCTGTTTTGGCGACTCCAGGATGCGCACGGAGAGCACAGCCGGAACGCTGCAGCCCATGCCGAGAACGCAGGGCAAGATGGCCGCGCCGTGCAGCCCGATCCGGTGCATGAGGGCGTCCAGTATGACGCTGAGGCGGGGCAGGTAGCCGATATCCTCTAAAATTCCCAGCACCAGGTAGAAGGGAATCAGAAACGGCAGCACCACGCCCAGGGGGATGTAAAGGCCCGTGGTGAGTATGCCGAAGGACTTGAGCAATTCCGGAGTTGTGCCAACCAGGAGATCCCGCAAGAGGCCGGAGGTGTGGCTTTCCACCAGGCCGGTGACAAATTGGGAGTAGGCAAAGAAAAACGGATCCGTGACCTTTTTTTGCAGCAGCTCGCCGATCTCGATGATCAAACTGAAAGAGAGATAGAGAATGAGAACCGCCAGGGGAATTCCCGTGATGGGGCGGATGGAGATGTCTTCCAGCTTGTCGAGCAGAGTAGGGTGGCGGTGCGAGACGACCTGCGTCCTGGCCGCGATCTCACCGATGCGGGCCCAGCGCTGATCGGCATTCTCGAAGTGCACGGGCGGCGGAACTCTCGCTTTGCCGATGGCCGCCACCAGTTCATGAATGCCCTGTCCGCTCACGGCGACCGTTGCCACCACAGGCACGCCAAGCTCTCTTTCCAGGGCAACGGTATCGATCCGGATGCCTTTATGCACGGCAGCGTCCCAGAGGTTGAGGGCAACGACGGTGGGCCTGCCCTGCTCCAGGATCTGCAGCGTGAGGTTGAGGTTTCGCTCCAGGTTTGTGGAATCGATGACGTTGACCACCACGTCCGCGCCGCGGGAAAACATCTCGCGACTGACCTCTTCCACCTGTGATGTCGGGTCCAGAGAATAGACGCCGGGAGCGTCCACTAGCGTGGCCATCCGCTCGCCCAGCTTCATTCGCCCTTCCGTGTACTCGACAGTCGTGCCGGGATAGTTGGCGGAGACGACCTCAATCCCCGTGAGCCGGGAGAAGATGACGCTCTTTCCCACATTCGGGTTGCCCATGAGCAGGATCTTCAAAATCGGTTAGCTCCAAATATGCACTTGCGGCCAAGAGTGGCAGGGTCAGAATAAATCTCTTTTGAATTCACCACATTTTTGCCGAGAATTGCGGTTTGCAGAGAATAGCGATATTTGTCGCCTTGCAGACAGCCATAAAATAGGCTGCTCGCCTCAGCCGGCAAAACATAAAAAACGCAAAATGAAATTTGCATTCACGAATTATTAAAATTAGACACTAATAGAAAATATCAATAAATTGCATCTTGCATGCAGCACTGTTAATCAAAAAGTTCAAATAGTATTGATGTAAATCTTTCTTAAAAAACTAATTAAGAGATAGTTAGATTCTGGCCTGTTCCGCCGTTGAGGGGATGGATACAGCCGCCCTGAATCAGAAGATAGTAATGAATTGTGCTGGATCGCTTTAGGAAAATCGAGGGCCAAAGGGGAACGCGAGGGGAGACGCAAAAATGTCAATGTTGATGCCGATTGGGATAATCATGGCAAGCGGAGCCGTCGGAGGAATCATCAATGCGCTGGTGAGCGATAACGGTTTTATCAAGCCGCGTGAGGAGATCGCCGGGGACGTAACCATCATCCGACCCGGTTTTGCGGGCAACATTCTCCTGGGAGCCGCGGCGGCCTTCATCTCCTGGGGGCTTTACGGAGCCTTCAGCAATGCCGTTGTTTACGGTTCCGTGGCCGGCGTGGGCAGCGAGGAGATAACCGTATCCATCTCCGCCATCGCCGGTGCGGTTTTGGTGGGTATCGGCGGGGCGCGCTGGCTGACCAATGAGGTGGACAAGAAGCTGCTCCGGACCGCGGCGGCTGCGGCAGCAGCTTCCAAAGCGTCTTTTGACGATTCACAGAAGATTGCGGTGGCAACGCCCGCCCAGGCGTTCAACATCGCCAAGAAGATGTACCAAGAATGAAAGAAGCGCATCACATGCGCCATTACGATCACAGAGGGCATGCGGGCAATGCAGGCGACGTCTGGAAGCATTTCCTTCTGCTGGAGGCAGCGAGCTGTCTCCTCATCCCCGATAGCAGCTTGGTCTATGCGGAAAGCCATGTGGGACGCCCGGAGTATTCTCTTCGCACGCCTGGTGATTGGGTGGGTGGAATCGGTAAGTGCTGGCCGCTTCTACCCCACCTAAAAAAATTTTGCTATTTTGATCTTCTGGCATCGAGCAATCCATCCGGCCTCAAATGCTATCCGGGCTCGGCAAGCCTTGTCTTGCGGGCAGCAAAAAAACGCAATACGACTCTCAGAGCCGAGATCTGGGATATCGACCCTGATGTCGCTGCCGCATGGAAAAGATGCCAGGAGATCTCATGCCATGATGCCTCATCCAATCATGTCTCATCACATGATATCTCATCACATGAGATCGCATTCCATCTAGACAACGGCTTTGCCGGTGTCAGGTCTTTGCTGGATCGCTCGCCGCCCGGACTATTGCTCATCGATCCGCCTTATGTCGATGCCGAGGACGCGAAGA
>JAJRAT010000173.1 GCA_028682845.1 Methanothrix sp.
CTGTTCATACATCGCATAGAGGATGCGCCGATGAACAGGCTTCAGGCCGTCCCGCACATCCGGGAGCGCCCGGCTCACGATCACACTCATGGCATAATCGATGTAAGAGGACTTCATCTCCTCTGTGATGTTAACTAGTACTTCCGTCAAAAGCCACCTCAGACATCCAGGTTCTTTACATACTTGGCATGCGTCTCGATGAACTCCCGTCTCGGCTCCACCTGGTCTCCCATGAGGATGGTGAATATGCGATCTGCCTCCACTGCATCCTCCAGGGTGACTTTGAGCAGGGTCCTCTTTTCAGGGTTCATGGTCGTCTCCCAGAGCTGCTCGGCATTCATCTCACCCAGGCCCTTGTACCTCTGGATGACGGGCTTGGCTATGGACTGCACCATCAGGTTCAGCTCACTGTCCGAGTAAGCGTAATTGATCTGTTTTCCCTTCTTGACCTGATAGAGGGGCGGCTGAGCGATGAAAACGTAGCCTGCCTCGATGAGGGGTTTCATGTATCTATAGAAAAAGGTCAGCAGAAGTGTACGAATATGCGAGCCGTCCACATCGGCATCGGTCATGATTACTACTTTGTGGTATCTGGCCTTGGTGAGGTCAAAGTCTTCGCCGATGCCTGTGCCGAAGGCCACTATCATGTTGCGAATCTCTGCGTTCTTGAGGATCTTGTCCAGCCTTGCCCTCTCCACGTTCAGGATCTTGCCGCGCAAAGGCAGAATGGCCTGAAAATGGCGGCTTCTGCCCTGCTTGGCACTTCCGCCGGCTGACTGTCCTTCCACGATGTAGATCTCACATTTGGAGGGGTCTTTGTCCGAGCAGTCGGCCAGCTTGCCTGGCAGGCCGCCGGAGCCGAGAGCATTCTTGCGCCGGGTCAATTCTTTGGCCTTTCGGGCAGCTTCGCGGGCACGCAGGGCCTCAGCGGCCTTTTCCACGATGGTCGTGGCCACCAGGGGATTTTCCTCGAAATACTCCTTCAAGCCCTCCGAGACCATGGACTCGATGATGCCGCGAATGGCGCTGTTTCCAAGGCGGGTCTTGGTCTGGCCCTCGAACTGCGGATCGGGAAGCTTGACGCTGATGACGGCCACCAGGCCCTCGCGCAGATCATCGCCGCCCAGCTTCTCCTCGTTCTTAAGCAGCTTATTTTCCCGAGCGTAGTCGTTCACGGTCCTGGTCAGGGCCGCCCGGAAGCCCATGAGATGAGTTCCGCCTTCACGGGTGTTGATATTATTGGCATAGGTGAAAATGTTCTCATTGTAGGCATTGTTGTACTGCAAAGCCACTTCCACCTGCGTTCCGTTCTTGCTGCGGGAAAAATAGAGCGGCGGCTGATGCAGTGCCTCTTTGTTGGTATTGAGATACTCCACGAAGGACACGATGCCGCCCTCGTAGCAGAAGTCGTTCTCTTTCTCCGACCGCTCATCCTTTATGGTTATGCGCAGGCCGCGGTTCAGAAACGCCAGCTCCCTCAGCCGGGAAGAGAGGATGTCGAAGTTGTACTCAGTCTCCTCGAAGATGGTTCCGTCCGGCTTGAAGGTGACCGTTGTGCCGGTATGGTCCGACGTTCCTCTGACCTCAACATCGGACGCCACATCGCCGTGCTCGTAGCGCTGCCAGTAAATCTTTCCGTTTCGCCTGACTTCGACCTCCAGCCACTCGGAGAGGGCGTTTACCACGGAGACGCCCACGCCGTGCAGTCCGCCGGAGACGCTGTAGGAATCATGATTGAACTTGCCGCCCGCGTGGAGCACGGTCAATACGATCTCCAGAGCCGGACGGTTGTATTGGGGGTGATTGTCCACAGGAATGCCGCGCCCGTCATCTTTGACGGAGACGCTGCCGTTCACATGGATGGTAACGTTGATCTCTTTGCAGTAGCCGCCCAGGGCCTCGTCCACGCTGTTGTCCACCACTTCATAAACCAGGTGGTGCAGCCCCAGGGTATCCGTACTGCCGATATACATAGAAGGCCTGCGCCTTACTGCCTCAAGCCCTTCGAGAACCTGGATTTGGCTCGCATCATAGCCCGTTGCGTCGCTCAAAACTGATTATGCCCCCCGAATAATTAGGACCTTAATGAAATATCCTGAGAAGATATAAGCCTTTCCCTTTAAATATACCACAGATTCTATTTATTTTGTAGATATGACGGCTTAATCTATTGCATACCGATACGGTTCATCATCCCCGCACCTAAATAGGGACATCAATGGATAAAAATTTTTCTAGTATTTAGAAAAGCCACGAAGCCAAGGTCCGGATTCGAACCGGAGTGGTAATGCTCTGCAGGCATTTGCGTAGCCGCTCCGCCACCTTGGCAAACAACCGTCTTGCGACACCAACCTAGATGGTTTTTCCTTTAAACCTCTTGCGGTCGGGACAGGTTCATCGACCTTGAATGCTTCCCATCATCCCACTTATAAACCTTGTCTTTGCGGCAAAAATTGTCTTTGCATCAAAAAAGATCTATCCACAATATCGAATAGGGAATGGCATTTAAGGGCAAATCGGGGATCGTTTTTTGCAGATTCCTGATAGTAAAATCATGCTAAGTCATAAATTTTCCTAAATTCATGCTAACTGGGCGAAAAGTATTAATCTACGAAGTGCATACAATGTTGCTTCCAGTGGGGGAAAAATACATGGTAATCGGATTGACAATGATCAAAGTTAGACCCGGCTATGAACGATCTGCATATTCAGATCTGCAAAAAAGGCCGGAGGTAAGAGATGTCTACCGTCTCTTCGGCGAGTACAACTTCTTCCTGGTTATGCAGGCGGAAGGAAAGAGCAAGTTCAACCAGATCTTAAAAGAGATCAAAGACGAAGAGCTGGTGGTCAAGACCGGCCCGGTCATGCTGACCAAAGAAAGTGACTTTGCGAATGTGGCCGCGGCGAAGTCAGATCATGCCGTCGCTATCGGCTAAACGTTTTTGATCTGCCCTCCTTTTCTAATCGTTTTAGATTTTAAGTATCTGGAAGCGGCAGTTTGAACCGCTGCCCCCGGGGCACAGGATCTTCACTCCTTCGCGCAGCTTGGCTCTAAAATCGGCGCGAACTTGGTGCCGTAGTAGATGATGCCACGATCGCCTTCTTTTCCCAGGATGCGAAAGACGGGCCGAACACGCATTCCGATTTTAATCTCGCCGAGGCTGGAGACGATCTGGCCGGTGACTCTCGGCCCCTCATCGAGCTGAATGATGGCCAGATTGTAGGGCGTGAGCCTCTCGAAGTCCTCGGTAGCGTTGTAGATCGTGGTATAGGTAATAATCGTGCCCGTTCCTTTGAAAGCATACTCTTCCAGGTGCGCTCCGCGGCGGCAGTTGGGGCACAGGTTCCTCGGCGGAAAGAAATACTCGTTGCAACTGGTGCAGTGCGTCCCTTTGAGGTTGTACCTCTGAGGTATGCTTCTCCAGAATCTGGGAGCTTGTGTTGTCATTTTGCCTCGTCTATTGCCTTATGATTCTATCCTGCAAGATCTACCTTGTAAATATGTGAACCAGGGCCGTTCCGCCCGAGCCGCCCACGTTATGGGCCAGGCCCACTTCCGCCTCATCCACCTGACGCCGACCGGCCTCGCCGCGTAGCTGCAAGGCGATCTCATAAGCTTGCTTGATTCCGGTCGCACCGACGGGATGGCCGCAGGCTTTGAGTCCGCCGGATGTGTTGACGGGCAGGCTGCCGCCCAGTGCAGTGAGGCCTTCCTCGGTAGCCTTTCCGCCCTGGCCTTTCTCGACGAATCCCAGGTCCTCAATGGCCAGGATCTCGGCGATGGTAAAGCAGTCGTGCACCTCGGCCACGTCCACCTGGCGCGGCTCGATTCCCGCCTGGGCGAAGGCGGCACGGCCCGCGTGCACGGTGGCGTCCAAAGTCGTCAGATCGCGGCGGTCGTGCAGGGCAAGGGTGTCGCTGGCCTGTCCGCTGCCGATGATCTTGATGGGCGTGTCGGCAAAGCGCTTGGCCATCTCGGTTGGCGCAAGCACGACGGCTGCCGCACCATCGGATATGGGCGAGCAGTCCAGGACGTGCAGGGGGTCCGCCACCAGGGGCGACCTGTTCACATCCTCGATGCTAACCTCCATGTGGTACTGCGCAATTGGGTTAAAGCAAGCATGATGATGATTTTTTACGGCCACCTGCGCCATCTGATCGTGCGTGGTGCCATAGCGGCGCATGTGCAGCTTGGCCATCATGGCATAAAGCGCAGGGAAGGTCGCGCCAAAGAAGCATTCCCACTCCCGGTCCGCTGCCGCAGCGAGCGCGTCGGCTGCCGTGCCCGAGGACACATCCGTCATCTTCTCGACGCCTGCCGCGATCACTATATCGTTGTAGCCGCTGGCCACAGCCAGTACTGCCTGGCGCAGGGCGAGACCGCCCGAAGCACAGGCCGCCTCCACGCGCGTGGAGGGCACATGCAGGCGCGAGAGACCGGCGCAGTCGGCGATCAGGGCACCGATATGCTCCTGCTCGATGAATCTGCCGCCGCTCATGTTGCCCACGAAGAGAGCATCGATCTGCTCGCCCGTGATCTCGGCATCCCCGATGGCCATGACACCGGCCTCGGCGATCATATCGCGCAAAGAGACGTCCCAACGCTCTCCGAACTTGGTGCATCCCACACCGATAATGGAAATAGACCTCATATTCTCAGCTTGCCCTTGTGCTTGGCGTACATGGCATAATCAAGATACTGGGCGTTGCCGATATAGTCACGAACCGACGGCGCACCGCAGCGGATCGCCTCGATCCCGTCCGTCACGCGGATGGAGAAGGCATCGCTCCCCGCGCCGGAACCGAAGCTGGTCACGAAGATCCGGTCTCCCGGTTTGGCGATGTCAAGCGTCGCGGCAAGGCCGATGAGGCAGGAGCCGGAGTAAGTGTTCCCGATCATGGGAACCACCAGGCCCGGTTCGATCTGCTTCTTGGAAAAGCCGAGCAACTTGGCCACACGCACGGGGAATTTGCCGTTGGGCTGGTGGAAGACGGCATAATCGTAATCTTGCGGCTTGGTTCCCATGCGTTCCATCAGACCGCGCGCGGCGCTCGATACATGCTTGAAGTAAGCCGGCTCTCCCGTGAATCTTCCCCCGTGCTCGGGGTACGGCATGCCCTCGCGCCTCCAGAAGTCCGGGGTATCGGTGGTAAATGAATAGAAGCTCTCGACCTCAGCCGCCAGATTATCGCGCCCGATCAAATATGCAGCCCCGCCGGCTGCTGCCGTGTACTCCAGCATGTCGCCCGGCGCGCCCTGGCTCACATCTGAGCCGATGGCGAGACCGAGATCGATATTATTGGAGCCGACCAAACCCAGGCACGCCTGGACGGCAGCAGTTCCGGCTTTGCAGGCAAACTCGAAGTCTGCCGCCGTATAGGATGCCGAGGAGCAGACCGCCTGGCCTACGATGGTTCCCGTGGGCTTGACCGCATATGGGTGACTCTCCGATCCGACATAGATGGCACCGATGCGACGTGCGTCGACGTTGCCGCGCGCCAGAGCATTGCGCGCCGCCTCCACGGCGATGGTGACTGCATCCTCATCCAGATCCGGCACGGACTTCTCGAAGACGCGCAGGCTCTCGGAGATATCCGCCCCGTCGCCCCAGACGCGGGCAATCTCATCGACCCTGATTCGAAATCGCGGGATGTATACCCCGTAGCTGACAATTCCAGAGACCAAAAGATTTCACCCTTTGTTCAATGCACTGGAGACTTCGTCCACAGAAAAATGTGTCGTTAAAAGAGGGATGTTCTCGACCTCGGCGATGCGAATCGCCACGGGATCGACCTCTGAGGGCATCAGCCCCTGCAAGATCACGGCACCGGGCTTGAGGTTGCTCACCCGCACCGCGACCATGGGCGATTTGCCGGAACGAATGCCCGTGAAGATCAAAGCCCTGGCCGTGCTCCTGCCGTAGATCTTCTGGAACTGGTCGGGAAGCATCTCCACAATAGCCTTCATGCTGTCGATTATCGTGTAGCCCCAGATAGTGATGTCCGTCCTGCCGAAGAGGACCTCGGCATTGAGCTTGATAGCCATGTCCGCGAGAGGGATCGGGTCCTGATATTCGCATACGCTGCAAATGGAATCAAGGCCCAGGATGTCTCCCCACATATCCTCGTAGGCGCGCAAGACGTTGCAGCCGCGACTCTCGTCTATGCGCAGCAGGGCATCGATGATCTTGCTCACAATCATAATGCCCGGCGACTTTCTCCTGCCGCTCTCGTAATCGGAGATAACGGACGGCGATATCTTCAGATAATTAGAAAGATCCGTCTGGGTAATGCCGAAGTTCCGGCGCCACTTTCTCAGGGTGTCGCCCGGATTTTGGGATAAGGTGATCTCTCCAGCGATCTTCTCGGCCAGCAGTCCTCTGGCATTGGAGATCTCGCCTCCTGAATTCATATTCCCTAGAGTTGTTCAACTAGGATATAAATGTAGCGAAAATATTTCGGCATTCAACGTAAGGCGGCATTTCAGAAAGGCATGCGTCGACCGGGATTCGAACCCGGGTTGTAGGCTTGCTTCGCAGATACTTTTGCATGGAAGGCCCAAGTCATAACCACTAGACCATCGACGCCCGCCCCATAGGTATCACAGGTTGAACTTAACTGTTTCGATCCAAAGTCGGGCCGTTCCGTCGGTGGGTAGAATGCTCGC
>JAJRAT010000021.1 GCA_028682845.1 Methanothrix sp.
GTGCCCATGTGCGCAGCGGTCTTTCTCATGGCGAGAGGCGTGGCCGAGGCGCGAACAAAGCCCTAACCACATGCCGGGAATATGCCGGGCCGACGATAAACCGATGATAAATCTATATAGTATTTGATCTCTGAATATTAGTCCGCGTTAAAGGCAGCAGGAGAGCAAAGTGGATCTGGCCAATGCGCTTCGAGAGGAGCGGAAGAGCGCAGAGCTTCAGCACCTGGATAAGAACTTCTACCAGCAGGTGGGAACTTATCTGGCAAATCTGGGCAAGGAGCTGGCAAGCTTAGAAGACCCCTTCAGCATAGAGGCTCAGATTCTGCAAGACACCCTCAAAAGCGAGAAGAACAGCTTGAACAAGCTCATCGACCAGAGGGTCAAGAAGCTCGTGCGCAGATCGCTGCGCAACTCGAGATCCGCCTCCCGGGAGGATGCATTTTTGGGCATGACCGAGGAGGAAGCGGAGATCTACCGGCAGATGTCGTCCGCCTTTGTCGGCGGTCGAGAGGCAATCCTCGCCCACGTGACTCAAACCGAAAGGCCTTTAACGGGCAAGAAAGATATATCTCGGGACTACGAAGTTGTTAGGTTGCTGGATAGTGTTCCAATGTTTGTGGGAGTAGACGGGAGGAATTATCTCCTCTGTAAAGACGATGTGGCCGTGCTCCCGGCCGTTCACGCCAGAAATCTGCGCAACAAAAATTTAGCAATTGAAGTTAGAGTTAGACTAGAGAGATGATGCAAAGTGAAGATGCCAAAAAAGCTTAACGCTTACTGCCCATTCTGCAAGAAGCACACACCCCAAACGGTGGAGCGAGTGAGAAAGGGCCGTGCTTCCTCCCTGACACATATTTCCAGGCAGAAGCTCAGAGCCAATGGAATTGGAAATCAGGGCAAGTTCTCCAAGGTTCCCGGCGGAGACAAGCCCGTCAAGAGACTGAACCTCAGATACCGCTGCAACACCTGCAAGAAGGCCCATAACCGCGCCGGCTTCAGGGCGGGCAAGTTCGATCTGGTGGAGGGATAACTACGCCATCCAAGTTCGTCAAGGTAAAGTGCAACGACTGCGAGAACGAGCAAGTGATCTTCGCCCACGCTTCCACGGTCGTAAAGTGCCTGGTCTGCGGGCGCACGCTTGCAGAGCCGACAGGCGGCAAGGCTGAGATCAAGACCCAGCTTGTAGAAGTGCTAGAGTGATCATTGATGGAACGTGAGGGCTGGCCAGAGCCCGGATCCCTAGTGGTCTGCACCGTAACTCAGGTGGTGGACTTCGGAGCCTTTGTCTCATTGGACGAGTACTCCGGCAAGCAAGGCTTGATTCACATCTCAGAGGTCGCCAGCGGATGGATCAAGTACATTCGCGACCACGTCCGAGAGGGGCAGAAGATAGTCTGCAAAGTCCTTAACGTGGACGTATCCCGTCACCACATCGATCTCTCGCTCAAAGATGTGAATGAGCATCAGCGCCGCGAGAAGATTCAGGAGTGGAAGGCGGACCAGAAGGCCTGGAAATGGTTGGAGATGGCCTACAAAGACCGGCCCGAGGATGTCAAGCGCGTGGCCGATGCCCTGGTAGCGGCCTACGACAGCCTCTACCTGGCCATGGAAGAAGCGGCCATCAGCGGCGCAGAGGCCCTGAAGGATGCCGGGCTGCCTGAGGAAGACGTGCAGATCCTGGAGAACATCTCCCGGGACAACGTCAAGATACCCTCCGTCGACATCAGCGGCTACGTGGACATCACTTCACCCGCGCCGGATGGTGTGGAGGTCATCCGCAAAGCCCTCAAGCAGGCCAAGCGCTCCAAAGACAAGGACGCCAGCCTTACCATCACCTACATCGGCGCGCCGCGCTACCGCATCCACGTCACAGCGCCCGACTACAAACATGCTGAGTCTGTTTTGAAAAAGTCCGCTCAAGCCGTGGTGAAGTACATCGAGCAGCACGGCGGAGAAGGCACTTTCCTAAGAGAGGCATGAGAGCCAAGATCCTGAGGTGTAGGGCCTGCGGTCGCTACACCTTAAAGGATATCTGTCCAGTTTGCGGCGGCACTGCCAATCCTACCAAGCCGGCCAAGTTTTCTCCCGACGATCCGTATGGAAAGTACAGGAGAGCGCTGACCCAAGGAGGCTAAATGTTGGAGACTCTCGTTCACCGCATAAAAGAAGTGACACTCAAAGACCCCATCCTGATAGAGGGGCTGCCCGGCGTCGGTCATGTGGGAAAGCTGGTGGCCGATCACATGGTGGAAGAGCTGCATGCCGAGAAGATCATCGAGATATATTCTCCTCATTTTCCGCCACAGGTCATGGTCAAAGAGGACGGCACCATCCGCCAGGTTCGAAACGAGATCTATGCCTATCACGGCAAGGAGAACGAGCCGGATCTGCTCATCCTGATCGGCGACTACCAGAGCGCCACCAACGAGGGGCACTATGAACTGGCCGGCATATTTCTCGATATCGCGGAGAGCTTCAGCGCCAAACGCATCTACGCCTTGGGCGGCTACGGCACCGGCCAGTTCGTGGACAAGCCCACGGTGATGGGAGCCGCCACCAGGATCGAGCTGGTGGAAGAGATGAAGCAGCAAGAGGTCGTCTTCCACGAGAACGAGCCGGGCGGAGGAATCATAGGCGTCTCCGGGCTATTGCTCGGCCTCGGTGCTCTGCGGGGCATTGACGCCGTCTGCCTGATGGGAGTTACGAGCGGCTATCTCGTCGATCCCAAGGCAGCGCAAGAGGTCCTGAGGATTTTGTCCCGCATCCTGGGAATTGAAGTCAGTATGCATGCCCTGGAAGAGCGGGCCAAAGAGATGGAGAAGATCATCGGCAAGCTCCAAGAGATGGAACGCGCCCAGGCACCCTACGAGGCGGGCGGGGATGAAGACCTCAGATACATCGGATAGATCAAACAGCCTCATCGAACACGCCCGCCGGCTCCTCTCCCTAGCGGAGAAGGAAGGCGCAGAGGAGGCTGAGGTTTTTGGCATCTATGGCCACTCCGCTAACATAGATTTGCGAAAAGACGTCATAGAGCTTGCCAGCGAGAGCTTTCACGCCGGTTTGGGACTGCGCGCCGTGGTGTTGGGCGCAGTCGGATTTTCCAGCACCAGCGACATGGCCGCCCTGGAGTCGGTGGCAATATCCGCAGTCAGAGCCGCCCGGGCGCGAGGACCGGATGATGCCTGGCACTCCCTCCCGCATCCACGAAAGGTCGCGACGCCCGAGGGCATCTATGATGCGCGCTTGGAGCGGATCGGGCCGGAGGAGTGCGTTGATCTGGCGGCCGGCATGATCGCGGGCTGCTCCGAGGTCGGTTCAGTCGAGCCGGTTAACGGAGGCGTGAGCTGCGTCTTTGGCACCGATTTTGTGGTGAACTCTCAAGGAATCGAACTCCAAGAGACCTCAACCCTGATGCAGGCGTCTATTGAGACGATCGCCGGAAAGGCCGAGCAGGATGTGGCAACGGGCAGTGAATTTCATAATTCTCGATTCCTAAAATCATCTCTTGAGGATGTGGGCAGGACTGCTGCCGAGATGGCCAGGGCGTCTTTGGGCGGGGTGAAGGCGGAGAGCGGAACCTTCGATGTGCTTCTCAAGCCCATGGCGGTTGCCGAGCTGCTGGAAGCCACGCTGCTGCCCGCCGTCTGCGCGGACAGCGTGCAGAAGGGCCGGTCCGCCCTGCTGGGGCGCGTTGGTGAGAAGATCGCCTCGGAGAGCCTGCAGATAGTGGACGACGGCCTGCTGCCGGGCGGCCTTGATTCGTCGGCCTTTGACGCCGAGGGCGTGCCGTCGCAGAAGACGGTCCTGATTGAAGACGGAGTCTTGAAGGGATTCCTCTACGACAGCTACACGGCAGGCAAAGACGGCGTCCAGTCCACGGGCAATGCCGATCGCGCCGGATATTCGGATGTACCCAGCGTGGGCATACGAAACATGATAATAAGCTCGCCGGATGCCCGCGATCTCCTGGCCGAGACGAAAGGCTACAAGGTGGGCGGCCTCATCGGCGCACATACTGCAAATCCCATTTCAGGCGACTTTTCCGTGGAAGCGAGAAACTGCTTCTTTGTCGCGCCGGGCGAGGCGGCCAAGCCCATCAGGTCTCTGATGCTGGCCGGAAACGTCTTCGAGCTGCTCAAGGGGATCGAAGTAGGCACGGATGTTCGCGCGGTGGGAGGCATTGTCACGCCCACTGTAAAGTTCACGATGAAGGTTGTCGGCAGTTAGATAATTCCAGATAATTCGAAGAGGAGGATTTTGATGATTATCGGAGGGCCTGCCTCCCAGCTTCTGGCTGGAAGAGTGGCAGCCATTTTAGGTCAAGAATTAGCACTTTGCGATTACAAGACGTTTCCCGACGGCGAGTCCTACACCCAGGTGGTAACGCCCCTGGACGAAGAGATAGTGATAATCCAGTCCACGCCCACGGACCAGGACCTCGTTTTTCTCTTGCAGCTCCTGGACGTCTGCCAGGGCAAGAAGATCTCGCTCGTCATTCCCTACTTCGGCTATGCCCGCCAGGACAAGATCTTCAAGCCCGGCGAGCCCATGACCGCGCGAGCGGTGGCGACGGCGCTCAATCCCTTCCTGAAGAACGGGCAGGTCTTCCTGGTGAACATCCACGCCCCGTCCATCATGTCTCATTTCCAGTGCGAAACCAATAACCTGGACGCGACTCCACTGTTGGCCGAGCGGATCGGCAGCATGTTGCTGCACGACCCCGTGGTCATCTCGCCGGATAAGGGCGCAGTGGCCATGGCCAAGACTGCCGCATCATGTTTGGACGCTGCCTGCGACTACCTGCAGAAGACCAGGCTCTCCGGCACTGAAGTTTCCATGGCCCCCAAGGAGATCGAGGTCAAAGGCCGGGATGTGGTCATCTTCGACGATATGATTGCCACGGGCGGGACCATGGCTACGGCAATCACGCTCCTGCGCCGGCAGGGCGCGAGGAAGGTCTATTTGGCGGCTGTGCATCCTGTCCTAACCGGATCGGCAGTGCTCAAGCTCTACCGCTCCGGCGTGGAGGCGGTGCTGGCCTGCGACACACTGGACAAGGGCGTGAGCACGGTCTCGGTTGCGCCGCTGATTGCGAAAGCGATTAAAGGATGATCTGGCAAGGGTCATCCTTTCTTTGCCAAACTTTTTTTGGGATCGAGAATGATCATGAGTCCGATCACGAAATGATCGCGAAATGATCGTGAGGGTGATCTCGAATAGACTGCTGCAACCGTGATCGTGGTCCTTTGGGATATCAACGCAAAATATGGCCCGATCTCTAAAAATTGTCTAAATTCTCAAACCAAACCTCAAAAAATTGCCATACAATAATTAACCGCTTGAAAAATTAATGCGAAGCCGCCGATGGGATTCGAACCCATGAACTGCTGATATTTCGGATCTTCTTACGAATCAGCCGCTTTAACCGGGCTAAGCCACGGCGGCCCACAGAGCTATTCTAGTTCATATTTTGCGAATTTAAGATTTGCGATCAGCACGGAGCCGGTTCAACCTTTATCTTCTGCTTGTCGATCTCTTCCACAAGCTGGGGCAGGAATATTCCGATATCGGTCACGAGGCCGATGGCCTGCGCCGATCCCCGGTCCATGAGCTTGGTCACAGTGGCGGGATTGATGTCCACGCAGATGGTCTTGACGAAGGAAGGCAGCAGGTTGCCGACGGCGATGGAGTGGAGCATGGTGCCCAGCATTATGGTCATGTCCACGCCCTGCAGCGCTTTGTCCATAGCATCCTTGGCTTTTACGGTATCCGTGATGACCTCGGGCAGCGGCCCGTCGTCGCGAATGGAGCCGGCCAGGATGAAGGGCTTGCCGGATTGAATGCACTCGTAAATTATGCCGCCCTTCAGCTTGCCTTCGGCCATGGCGTTCTTGATGGAGCCGCTGGCCATTATCTCGCTGATGGCGTACAGGTGATTTCTGTGGCCTCCGGAGATGGCGTTTCCTGCGCAGTTCATGCCGAGGCTCGTGCCGAAGAGCTGCCGCTCAATGTCATGCACCGCCACGGCGTTCCCCGCCAACAGCACATCCACATAGCCCTCCCGAATGAGCTTGGCCAGAGACGGTGCCGCCCCGGTGTGAACCACGGCAGGCCCGCAGACCACGGCGATCTTGCCGCCGCTCAGCTTTGTCCGAACGATCTCTGCGGCCAGTTGGCGCACCAATTCTCCGCTCGGCCTCTCCGAGGAGACCTCGTTGGACATGAACCCGAAGAATGTCTTCTCCCGCGGGCGCTCGGGCGGCACGACCTTGACGCCGGAGGTCCCGATGACCACCCGGTCGCCCTTCTTGATGTGCCCTATGGGCGTACAAACGGCATGGCCGTCATTGAGGACGATGAGGCAGTCCATGTGGTTGTGCTCCACCTCCACCCAGGAGCCCTGGTAGCGCACGTAAGTGGGATGATTGGTGGTGGAGTAAAATCCCCTGGGCACAACCATGTCAGCCGGCGAGACGGCGGTACGAACATCTTCCATCTCCACCAGTCGGGCACCGAGGGCGTGCAGCTCCAACAGTA
>JAJRAT010000034.1 GCA_028682845.1 Methanothrix sp.
CCTAAATCTTCCCGAACAGATCCTCCTTTGCGCCCTGCTTCTCGGACCTGTAGCCGCCCTTCACGGTTGCATGGATGGCCTTTTTGTAGAACTTGTTCGTGTACTCCTTGGCCATGCGCCGCGCCGAGAAGTTCGGCCCGGTCATCTTGATGGTCTCTTTCATGACCTTCACCCAGCCGTGAGAGACGCCGTCCTCGTCGACATTGTAGTAAAGCGGCACGATCTCTTTCTCCAGCAGATCATAGATCGCTGCCGCATCCTGTTCATCCCGATTTGATTCGTCAGGAGCGCCCTCAATCCCCCATCCGTTCTTGCCGTTGTATGCCTCAATCCACCAGCCGTCCAGGATGGACAGTTGCGGCACCCCGTTCAGCGTAGCCTTCATGCCGCTGGTTCCGCTGGCCTCCAGGGGCGGCACGGGATTGTTCACCCAGACATCCACGCCGTGCACCAGGTACTGCGCCAGCAGCTCATCATAGTCCTCCACAAAGGCCACCCTGCCGCCGAAGACCTGATCCTTGGAAGCGTTGAAGACCTGCTGCAAGAGCTGCTTGCTCTGCTGGTCGTCCTGGTGCGCTTTTCCGGCGAAGATGATCTGCACCGGCCTCCAGGGATCGTTCAGGATCTTGCGCAGCCTCACGATGTCCTGCAAGAGCAGCGTGGGCCGCTTGTAAGAGGCAAAGCGGCGGGCAAAGCCTAAAGTCAAGGCCGATGGGTCGAGGAGCACTCCCGAGGCCATGACCAGGCGCGGGTCTGCGCCGGAGTTCAGCCATTTTTCTCTCGCCCTCTCCCGAATCTTGGCAATGAGCATCTCCTTCATGGCCTTGTGATGCTTCCAGAGCACGTCATCCGGAATCTCGTCCACCAGCTCCCAGATGCGGGGCTGATCGTGCGAATCCAGCCAGTTCCTGCCCAGATAAATGTTTAAGATCACATCTCCCAGACGGCGGTCGATCCATGTCGGGATATGCACGCCGTTGGTGACGTAGTCGATGGGAACGGATTGCTCTGGAACCTCGGGCCAGAGCTGATGCCACATCTCACGCGTAACCTCGCCATGCTTCTTGCTCACTGCATTGCGAAAAGCCGCGGAGCGCATGGCAAATGCGGTCATGTTGAAGCCCTCCGGCTTGGCCGGATTCATGCCCATGCGGAAGAACTCGTCGCGCGAGAGATCCAGCGTCGGCAGATATGATCCGAAGTACTTGTCCATGAGCTGGTAAGAAAAGACATCATGGCCCGCAGGCACAGGTGTGTGGGTTGTGAAGACGGTCGTGTCGTGGACGGCTTTGGCGGCGTCTCTGAAGCTCATCCCGCTGTCCACTTTCTCCCTGATCCTCTCCAGAACCGCGAATGCCGGGTGGCCCTCGTTGAGATGAAGGACAGAATAGTCAATTCCGAGAGCTTCCAGGATGCGCACGCCTCCGATGCCGAGGACGATCTCCTGGCGCAGCCGCTGCTCCAGGTCGCCTGTGTAGAGCCGGTCGGAGATGCAGCGATTCCAGGGCTCATTGGCCTCGCTGGAGGTATCGATTAGATAAAGGTCCGTCATGCCCACCTGCACCTTCCAGACTTCCAGGTAGATGGGCGGGTCCATGACCGGCACTTTCACGGAGAGCGGATTTCCTTCCGCGTCCATGATCTTGCGGATGGGCGCATTCTCCCGGTCCAGCATCTCGCAGGCTCCTACCTGCCAGCCGTCCGGCGAGATCATCTGGCGCAAATAGCCCTGCGGATACATGAAGCCCACCCCGACCATGGGAATGCCGAGGTCGCTGCACTCCTTCAGGAAATCCCCGGCTAAAAATCCCAGGCCTCCGGCATAAAAGGGCAATGCATGGTGCAGCCCGTACTCGGCTGAGAAGTAGGCGATGGTATGCTTCTTGGGATCGGCGATATTCGCGCCGAACCAGCCGCGGGATATGTCCATGTAGCTCTCGAAGCGGGCCATGACCGCATCAAAATGCCTGAGAAAGTGGGGATCTTGAGATGCAGTTTGCAGTGCATCTTTGTCCATGCGGTTGAGCATCTTCACCGGGTTGTGGTTGCTCAGATGCCAGCCCTGGCGGTTGAGCAGCTTGAAAACGGCTCTGCCTTCCGGGTGCCAGCTCCACCAGAGGTTGTAGGCAAGCTCTCTCAGTCCGGAGAGCCTTTCCGGCAAATGGGGAAATTTATCTTTAACACCATACATAAATTTAGTCAGCTCCAGGCCAGGTCCATAAACCTTCCAAGTCAATAGGCTTTTTCAAGTCTATAACTCTTTTCAAATTTGGAATCTATTGGAAGATATATCCTGCGACTATTGTATGATGTTCCTGCAATATCTAATTTCCTTCTTGCCGCCATCACAAAAGTGTTTTCGCGGGCATACTTCCGGCAATAGAGACTCAAAACTGCAAAGCACTATATAGGATACAGTCGAAGATTATTTTGTGAAAGCAAAGGCGGAACTGAGGCGCGTCCTGGGCCTCTTCGAGATCACGCTATCCGGCATCGGCATAATCCTTGGAGCCGGCATCTACGCGCTCATCGGCGAGGCGGCTGGCCTGGCGGGAAATGCGGTGTGGCTCTCGTTCGCCATCTCGTCGCTGGTTGCTCTCCTCACAGGCCTCGCCTACGCGGAGCTGTCGTCCATGTTTCCCAGGGCCAGCGCGGAGTACGAGTACACGGCTCAGGCCTTCAGCCGCTTCCCAGCCTTCGTCATCGGCTGGCTGATCATATTCAGCGGCGTGATCGGAGCCGCCACCGTCTCTTTGGGCTTTGCCGGATACTTTCGGGCATTGACGGGAGCGCCCATCCTTCCCGCCGCCCTGGCGCTGGCGGCCCTCCTGGCCGTCCTGATCTTCACCGGAATCAAGCAGTCGGCAAGGGTCGCCATCGCCTTCACGTTGATCGAGGCGGCTGGACTCTTCTTTGTAATAATAGTCGGCATTCCGCATCTGGGGAGCGTCAATTATCTGGAGATGCCCTTCGGCCTTTCCGGAGTATTTCAGGCATCGGCTCTGATTTTTTTTGCGTTCATCGGCTTTGAGGATATGGTCAAGCTCTCAGAGGAGGCGGAAGACCCGGAAAAGAACATTCCCCGCGCATTGATCCTGGCCATCTCGGCGAGCATCATTTTGTATATCCTGGTGGCACTGTGTGCCACGAGCGTCCTTGGCTGGAGGGAGCTATCCACCTCATCCGCCCCGTTTTCCGATATTGCCCATGCCGCTTTGGGCCGGAATGCCTCGCTGACCATATCGGTGATGGCGCTCTTTGCCACCACCAACACGGTGCTGCTCATGCTCCTGGCGGCATCCAGGATCGTCTTCGGCATGGCGGAATCCTCATCGCTCCCCCCGATCCTGGCGTCAGTTCACCCGCGCACCAAAACGCCCTGGGCGGCCATAGTCCTGGTGACGGCTATGTGCATGGCATTTATCTTTCTGCAGGACATATCGTTCGTGGCCAACGTCAACAACTTCACCGTCTTTCTAACTTTTATGGTCATCAACGCCGCCCTGATCCGTCTCCGCTACAGGAGGCCGGAGTTGGCCAGACCCTTCCGAGTGCCCTATTCTTGGGGGAAGCTGCCGGTCCTGCCGGTCTTGGGCATTGCCGTCAATCTCTTCCTGATGCTGCAGCTCTCCTGGGCGGCCATCGCTCTTGGCGCAGGATTGACCATCCTTGGCGCGGTGGCGGCGAAATTTCTTGACAGGTGATGGAGGAGTTTCTGAAAACTTGCAGCAGATTCTACGGCGGTCATGCTTTTCAATAATCGATAGCATTAAATTTCATTAATGATAATGGTATTTTGTGAGATAATATGATATGCGGGAAAATTGTTCCATATATAGCAGTCCTCATCTTGCTGATCAGTTTTGCCTATGGGCAGGATTGGCTTGAAGGAGGATATGTCGGTTCCAGCCGTTCAAATTATGATCCGGGCCTGGCTGGCATGTTACAATGGCTCGATATGCCTGTCTACTACTTCCCCTGGTACCGTGCCGATGGTGCCTTTTATCCCGGACCCTATGGTGTGTACTCTTATAATCCATTGCCATATTATTCGGACTTTAGATTGAACTCAGTGGCTGGGATGAATTGGGTGCCGTTCCAAAAAAACTGGTCTGAGACTATGGATTATGCACAGACAAAATCATCCTTTAGAACCTATCCGAGGTCAGCCGCGACATATCCGGCTGTGCAGTTCCCGGCTTCCGTGTATGCAACTGCTCAGCCTCCCGCTGCAACTGCTGCTGATTCCACGGCCACGATAGTGTCTTCGGGCATGCGTGGATATCAGGTATTTTTGGATGGGAATTATATCGGAACCGAGGGAACCGGCGGCGATCCTTTGGATGGAAGGTTCAGCTTTGAAGCTGTTGGAAACCGAAACCATGAAGTAAGGGTCTATGATGGTCAGTTCAACTACCCGAAGACAATATTCTTTGAACGAGGCGGTACAAAGATAATCAATGTGGAGCCTGGAACAGCGGTCTACATTTAGGCCGCTATTGCGTTTTTTTTGGGGGATATTTGGGGGATATATTGCAGCTGCTATAAAATTGCAGCCTCCAAAAGCACTGTTGATCCAAATGTTTGAAAGAATCCATCGTTCGAGTCCGAGTGCGAAAGAGCCCCCAAACAAGTTCAATTAAGTTAATATTCGTGAACTTCAATTCTCCATGCAGGAGGGAGTGAATGAAGTTTGGCCTACTCCTCATCGGATTGATCCTGACAATGACGATATTTATCACCATTCTTGGCGCAAACAGCCAGATGCAGACGCAAAGCAGCACCGGCCAAAACGTCGCCACTGAAATTGCACCGAGAGATGCCTACAACCGGCTCCTGAACACTTCCGTCGAGATGGCTTATCTTGATACGATGATCGGCCTCTCCCAATGGGATCAAGACGTTTCCATGCCCGATAATGCGACCGAATACCGGGCCAAGGCTCAGAGCTACATGGAAGATCTGAAGAACAAGAAATGGATCGATCCGGAATTCGGCAGGCTTCTCTCCATCGCCAATAGCGGCAGCAACTGGTCGACCGTTGAGGCCGCCAACCTCCGGCTCTGGAACCGCGATCATGACAAGAGAATAAAACTTCCTCCAAACTTCGCCGCCCGTGAGTCCGAGATGGTTTCCAAAGCCCTGGCCGCCTGGGAGGATGCCAGAGAGAAAGACAACTACTCCATCTTCCAGCCCCACCTCAAAGCCCTGGTCGAGCTTAACCGGGAGAAGGCGAGGTACTGGGGCTACACTGAGCACCCCTACGACGCCCTCCTGGATGACTACAGCCCCGGCATGACCGCGGCCCAGTGCGACAGGCTCTTCGAGGCCATCAAGCCCCGGATCATAGAGCTGATTGTGAAGATAAAAGAGTCCGAAGTGAACGATTCCGGCACAAACGGTTCCAACAAGGCGGCCAGGATTGCTTTAAAGAATATCTACGGCAACGCCGCTTATCCGGAGGCCAAGCAGGAGGCGCTGATGAAGAATATCACGGCGGGTCTCGGCTTCGACTACGGAGCCGGAATCATGGTCAAGGCCAAAAGGAATCCGTCAACCTACGATATAGGGATTCATGATGTTCGGACCAGCCTCCGCTACGACGAACATAATCCTGAGATCGCCCTTCTCGATGTGATTCACGAATGCGGTCACGGCATCGCCGGACAGAGGATTCCCATCGAGTATCACGGAATGCCGATTGACGGAGAGCCGGGAATGGATATGGCCGAGGCCGAGGCCAGGCTTTTCGAGAATAACCTGGCCCGCAGCAGGGCTTTCTGGCAATACTGGCTGCCTCAGATGAAGGCGGAGTTCAAGCCGAACATGGATAACGTCTCAGTGGACGACATGCATAGATACATCAACCGGCTAAATATCGTTCCCATTCGCATTGATGCCGATGAGGTATCCTACATACTTCATATCATCATCCGCTACGAGATCGAGCGCGACCTCTTCGAGGGAAAGATCAGCTTCGACGATCTGCCAAAAATATGGAACCAGAAGTACAAAGACTACCTGGGATTGAACATCAGCAACGACAATGACGGCATACTTCAGGATGTTCACTGGGCTGGAGGCTCCTTCGGCTACTTCCCGGCCTACGCCGTGGCTTCCGTGAATGCGGCCCAGTTGGAGGCGGCCATGAGAAGAGATTATCCAAACCTGGATCAGAGGCTCGCTTCCGGCGAATCATCCGCTCCCGCCGCATGGATGCAGGAGCACGTTTACAAATATGGAGCCATTTACAACACATCGGAGCTGATGAAAAAAGCCACAGGAAACGAGACAGAGGCTTACGATTTCCTGAACTACCTGGACGGCAAATACAAACAGATTTACAGCCTCAAATGATGGGAAAATGATGGGCATTCTAAGCCGTGAAGAGTTGCCGTGCAAGAGAGGTGCGACAGCGAATGCCGGCGGCACCTCTGGCTGCTCA
>JAJRAT010000155.1 GCA_028682845.1 Methanothrix sp.
AGATCGCACCTCGCAGTGGGAGTAAACTTGCTGAGCGCTGAAGACAACTGGTACTCTCGCGAGAATTATACGCAGCACATGAAGATGATCTAATTCCTGCACGGCATTTATCCGAATGTAAAAATAGCTTTGCATGCCGGGGAACTGAATCTCGGAATTGTCCCACCGGATGATCTTAGATTCCACATCAAGGAGGCGGTAGATATTGCCCATGCTTCCAGGATCGGCCACGGTGTGGACATTATGTGGGAACTGGATTCTGATCAGACCCTGAAAAAAATGGCAGGAGACAAAATTGTCATTGAGATTATGCCTTCGAGCAATAAAGAGATCCTCGGAGTGGAAGGTTTGGAGCATCCGTTCCCCGTTTATTTCCGGTATTCTGTCCCAATCGTTCTGGCTTCCGATGATGCCGGAGTGCTCCGCACGGACCTATCCGAGCAATTTGTGACCATCGCCAGAGATTATCCGCAGGTTAAATATCCCGATTTCAAAAAGTTTGTCAGAAACAGCATCGAGTACAGCTTCCTTCAGGGAGAGAGCATCTGGGCAACCAAGGGCGACTATTCAAGGGCCGTGCCCGAATGCTCGGGATGCGCGCTCGGATCTGAAGATGCCACACCAAAATGCAAGTCGTTCCTGGAGCTGAGCGAAAAGGCAAGATTGCAGTGGAAGCTCGAGGGAGATCTGGCCAGTTTTGAGAAAGAAATACGCCAAACTGCCGTTCATTGAGATCTCAGGATTTGATCCCCAAATTTTTTCTGCGGGGAAATGAGCAAAGAAATGCTGCGGTGATAAGGAATGCTGTGGTGACGGCTCATCATTTCGTCAAAAATCATAAAATAAGAGGTGCAGAGCCGTATCGCTGCAGCATCAGACTTTATGCTGT
This sequence comes from Methanothrix sp., assembly GCA_028682845.1. Taxonomy (GTDB): domain Archaea; phylum Halobacteriota; class Methanosarcinia; order Methanotrichales; family Methanotrichaceae; genus Methanothrix. The sequence goes on from JAJRAT010000155.1 coordinate 890, forward strand.
TGTCTTTGTCTTGGCAATGTACTTGATCAGCTCTGCACCAAGCCGGGAAGTCTTCTGAACTTCGCTTGCCACATCATCGAAGGTTGCGCCGCCGGCGGCCAGGGAATTGATCTCCTGAAGCGTGGATTCGTCTACGGTGAAGTACTCGTCGAGGTCCTTTCTGTGGCCCCAAACGTCGCCTTCCAGCATCTCTATGCCCTGCATGTCCAGGAATACCTGAATGGCATTGGACATGGTCTTGCGGTAGGATGGCGGCACCTGGATCATGCGCAGCCTTGGGCACCTTTGCATCAGATTCAGGTAATCCACATTGCTGGCCCTGAATGCCAGGTGAACTGTCTTCTCATTTGGGTTCAGGTTGGTGATCTCGCTTCTTGCACTTATTACTCTAATTCTCATCGTATCACTCCAATACCTAAGTTGCCTCGATAATATTAATAGACACTTGCGGTGCACACATCCGTACAAATAGTAATTAGTGAAATGAAGGCAAATGCGTTTTCGATCGTGGGCGCAGATGAAGTACCAGATGAACCACCAGGTGAAATATCAGATCCTGTCCCTGGATCGACCATTCAATAAAATTGGACGATTGCCCCAGCAAAATATATGAAATGCTGCTTGACTTAGGCCCTATGCTTTTTATTTTCCACAAGCCGTTCTGCGAGAGGTTCTCGGAGCAAGTGCGCTGGCATCAGGGGCGAAAGAGAAGGGACGAAAAAAGTCTGAATATAACGATTTCCGGGCAGAAAAACGCTTTCGAGCCGGACATTCGTTTCTATCGTCCGGCTCGCCGATCCTCACAGATTTGAACTGAAGTGCATTTTCGACTTACTCTTCCGGCGCATCTCTGAAGATAGTCTGCTCTCGACCGGCACCCACGGACACCGCTGAAATATCCACGCCGAGCAGATCCTCCAGCCGCTCCACATAGGCCCGCGCATTCTCCGGCAGATCATCATAATCCCCGACGCCCGTGATGTCTTCCGTCCAGCCGGGCATGTCCTCGTAGACCGGCTTGCACTTGGCCAGCTCGACCGTGCTCTCGGGCGGATAGCCGACAGTCTCCCCGTCAAGCTCGTAGCCCACGCAGATCTTTAGCGGATTGATGCCGGTCAGGACGTCCAGTTTGGTCAACGCCAGCTCGGTGTAGCCGTTCAGGTAGACCGACTTCAGGCCGAGCACGGCATCAAACCAACCGCAGCGGCGGGCGCGTCCGGTGGTTGTTCCATACTCGTGCCCCTTCTCTCGCATCTTCAGGCCCATCTCGTCCTTCAGTTCCGTGGGCATGGGACCCTCGCCGACGCGGGTGATGTAGGCTTTTATCACGCCGACGACGTTATCGACCATGACCGGGCCGACACCTAAATTGGCACAGGCGCTTCCGGCGGTGGTGAAGCTGGAGGTGACGAACTTCTGGGTGCCGTGAATGACATCCAGGAATGCTCCCTGAGCGCCCTCGGCCAGGACGCTCTTCTCTTCGATCAAAGCGACGTTGATCTCCCGCGAGACATCGGTCACTCTGTCCTTCAGACGCTTTCCGATCTCCAGGTACTCGTCTATGAAAGGTGCGTACCTGACCACGGTCGGGTCGCCGCCCATGTCGGCGATGGCCTTCTCCTTGGCCGGGCCGATCTCCAACAGCTTGGCCTCCAGCAGGGCCGGATCGGTGAGGTCTCCCATCTGGACCTCCTCGCGAGCGATCTTGTCCACATAGGCAAAGCCGATGCCTCGGTTTGTGGTTCCTATCTTCTCCGTCCTGGCCTTCTCCCTCAGGCCGTCCAGCTCGATGTGGTAAGGCATGATGATGGTCGTCTTGGCATCGATGCCTATGTCGAGCTTGATTCCCTCGGATTCAAGAGCCTGAATCTCGCTCCAGAGGACGCGCGGGTTGAGCACTACGCCCGGACCGATGAGCAGCCTGCGCCCGAAGATGGCTCCGCTTGGAACCAGGTGCAGCTTGTAGGTCTTGCCGCCCACAACCACGGTATGTCCTGCGTTGTCGCCGCCCTGGAAGCGCACGACGATATCGTAGTTCTCGGCCAGCAGATCGATTACCTTGCCCTTGCCCTCGTCCCCGAACTGTGCACCAGTGAGAATCGTAAACATGCCATTGGGGTTATCGGCCACGTAGATAACAATTTTGATGCCAAATCGGTGCGGCGACTTGCCCTGCAGCTAGGACCGCTGTCGGAGAACGTGCTCTGCGATCGCGTCCGTCACATTGACGCCGGAAGCCTCAAAGATCCCCTTTCCCGATGGCGTTCCGTTCACCTCGATGACCTTCAAACCTTCGCCGGTCTCCAGCAGGTCCACTCCGCAATAAACCGCACCCACTGCCCGGCTGGCGCTGACGGCTATGTCCCGCAGCTCATCTGTGACGGGGCACGGCTCAGCCCTGCCTCCACGAGCAAGATTGGTGATCCACTGCCCAGGCGGAGCCACGCGATAGATGGCCCCCATGAGTTTGCCGTTCACGACGAAAGCCCTGATGTCTCGCGGCGAATGGAAGGCTATGAATTCCTGGAGATAGACCAGGCCGTCCTTTTCCAGGATGGCAGCCAGCTTCGCAGTATCGCCTTCGTCACCGCTCCGGAGTTTTTCTATCCCCTTTCCCTTGAATCCAAAAAGCGGCTTGGAGACGGCCTTTCCGTATTCTTGCAGGATTACTGCCGCGTCCTTTTGGCTGGTAGAGACGGCAGTCCTGGGAGTCGGCACTCCGGCACGCTGCAATGCCTGGGAGGTAGCGAACTTGTTGGCCGCCCTGGCGATGGCCTGGGGCGGATTTATGACGGGGAGGCCGAGGCTTTCCAGGACTTGCAGCGCCTCAAACCGGAAGGCCACATCCTGCGCACCCCTGCGCCCCAGATCTCTCACCACCAGGGCGTCAAGCTGCCGGAGATCGACGCCGCCGCTGCAAAAGGATAAGCCGCATGAAGCGGATTTGCCGCCCATTCCGTCAATCGTTTTGCAGTCAATGGTTGACGTTAGTTCCGAGAAGTTCAGGAAGACGGCCTGGGCCCCATTTCCGGTAAACGAGGCCATCAGAGCGCGAGCAGTCCAATCCTTTGGATCTGAGACGACGATGCCGATATGCATGAGGGGCAACTTGTCTTTGAGGCTATAATTTTATCGTCAATAAAATCATACTTCAATTGGATCACGTCTTTGCCTCTTTGGTTGCAGGCGGATTCAAAGTGAGGAGGGCAATGAGAAATCCGATAACTGCAACTGCAGCCAAAATTGGGAAAAATTCCAGGTAGCTGGCGGTCTGCTCCTTGATAAGCCCGGCAACCTGGGGACCTACTATTGCTCCCACCCCGGATGCCATGAATACCGCACCAAAGCAGCGGGGAAAATCCCTGATGCCGAAGAACTCGGCGGTTGTACCTCCCGCCACCGCTATCCAGCCGCCGTAGCATCCCCATAAAATGGAAAACGCAATGAGAAAGACGAGAGGATTGCCGCTGCCGAAGAAGAACAATAGTGCAGATGCAAAAGAGATCAATGCGAAAGAAAGCATGGCTGCGGCTTTGGGCCGGAACCTGTCCAGGATAAAACCAAAGGCAGGTCTGCCGCAGGCATTGAAGAGCGCAAAAGAGCCCACCATAAAATTGGCCTTGCCCGGATTGATGCCGATGATCTCGACCCCCACCTCATGAGATATTCCGATGGCCGTCAACCCGGAAAAAGCGCCGAGAAAGAAGCATATCCACAGGCTGTAGAATGCCGGAGTTCGAATCATCTCTTCCCGCGTGAACTGTCTTGCCGCTGCATCTTCCCCGGAGCACATCTCACGGTGGCCTTTCGGCTTCCAGCCTTCCGGCGGAAAGACCAGAAAAGCAGAGAGGCAGGCGATGATTATCAGGATGGATATGCCGAAGACGGCAAAGGTGTTCATCAGGCCGATGCCGGGAATGAGGTATCCTGCAATGTTCGCCGTGAAAAATGCCGAAAAGCCGAAGCCGAAAACTGTGAGACCTACAGCCAATCCCCTTTTGTCCGGAAACCACTTGGCAGAGACCGCCATTGGGCAGCCGTAGGAAATTCCTGCGCCAATCCCGCCGATGATTCCGAATGACAGATCAAGAAGATCGGGCAAGACCGCAAAGGATGATAGCCCCCAGCCAAGGCCTGTTAGCACACCGCCGAAGAGGCACACTTTGCGCGGCCCATAAAGTTCAATGAATCTTCCGCCCAGGAGCACGGAAGATGCCAAAAATGCTATCGCGATGGAAAAAGGCATCAATGCCTGGTTCGCCGTGACTTGCACTCCTCGACTCGCATAATAATCGGTCACCGGCTGGACAAATACGCCCCAGGAGTATATGCTGCCCAGGCATAGATAGATGATCATTCCGACAGCGACAAGAAGCCATCTGCTCTTCTCGGCATCCATGCCAAATAGCTTGATGCTCTTGCCCGGACAATTTTCCTTTGCAGCAGGTTCCCGGCAGGACATAAAATACTGAAATGTGCGTTCTCTGAGATATAACTTTCTAAATGAAATTTGTCAGTTGGAAGCGGGCGGCTTCAGCGTGAAGTGCGAGATAAGAAAGCCTGCAACGGCAAAGGAGGCAAGGACGGGGAAGAAATCAATGTAGCTGTCCGTCATCGCATCGATCAGGCCGGCCAGTTGCGGCCCGGCAAGGGCGGCGGTTCCTGATGCCAGATAAGCCACTCCGTAGCAGCGGGCATAATGCACCGTTCCAAAGAATTTCGCGATTGAGGCGCTGGAGATGGTTACCCAGCCGCCGTAACATGCCCAGAGAATGGAAAAAGCGGCAATGAAGACGGCGATATTATTGCGACCGGCAAAATAAAGGACAAGCGACGATATGCAGATCAGTGAGAACGAGAGCATGGCTGCGACCTTTGGCTGGAACCGATCCAGTATCAATCCGAAGGCAGGCCGTCCCAGGGCATTGCAGACGGCAAACAATCCAACGGCAAGCGTCGCCTGGCCGGGATTGAAACCGATGATCTCGACTCCGACCTCATGGGATATTCCGATGGCGGCCAGCCCGGAAAATGCTCCGATAAAGTAGCAGATGAAGAGGCTATAAAATGATGATGTGCCTACCATCTCCTCCCGCGTAAATTGTCTGACCGCGATTTGCGCTTTTGACTTGTTCAAGCTTCCTTTGGCAGGCGTCCACCCGGCAGGAGGAAAGAGCAGGACGGAGGACAGGAGGCTTACGACAATCATCAAAGCTATTCCAATTATTCGAAATGTGCTGACCAGTCCATAAACCGGTATGAGGTATCCGGCGACGTTGGCCACGATGAATGCGGAAAAGCCGAAGCCGAAGACGGTCAAACCGGCGGCAAGGCCGCTCCTGTCCGGGAACCATTTTGCAGCGACCGCCATTGTGCAGCTAAAGGCAATTCCGCCGCCCATTCCGCCGAGAATGCCGAAAGATAGATCGGGTTCCTCGCTATCTTGAGTGGGTATGGGGTAAAGTTTAATAATATCAATCTTTGAATTATTATCCGTGACCATGTCTCAAGAAGACCTATTCAAACATGCATTGAATCTTCAAAATCCCTG
>JAJRAT010000202.1 GCA_028682845.1 Methanothrix sp.
CAGGGGAAAATAAAATTCAACTGCCCCGCGAAGCAAGCTGGTTTAATCGATCATATATGGAACCTGCATGAATTATTAACATATCCATATCACAAAATTCAAACCTATTAGAGATTCACGACCTCATTTTTCAGGAAGTTTTAAACTTACCTATTAACTATCGATTGGATGAAGGAGAAAATCCAAGGGAAATTGAAAAACAACAAATATTAACTTTGATGAATATAATTTCTGAAGAGATATTTATCAGCAAATTTAATCCAGATATTGGAACAAGAATTGAGAATAAAATACAAAAAGGCGAAGATATTCCCGAAAATCATATCATTGCATGTAGAATAAGCAAAGAAGAAATAATGTACAATTGGTTGAGGTTCGTTGAGCTCATAGTTAAGAATTTTTTTATAATGCAAGGAAAGCCCATATTGGAAGAAAAACTTTTTCAATATCGTTTTCCTCAACCATTATGGGAGCGAATAAGGATATTTATAAAAAATTTAAAAAATTTGCCGGTCTGGATTAATAGAGATTTGTCATCAACTATATTCGGTGGAAAGCAGAATTATCAATATTGGCAAAATATATTCGACTCCGCAAAGACGCCGCAAGGATTCCAGGTATTGGCCGAGCCTTTAGACTTAATGAAGATGATTCAAGAATAAGGAGGTATGCCAATCGGCCTATCTCTCCATCAAAGCCATTCTAATATCTTGATGCATCTATATAATGTGGTTTCAAGGCTATTTATGAGATGTAATAGTAATCGTCGAATTTCGCGCTCTCTGATAGAGCTTCATTTTCGAGTGCACGCGTTTCTTCTTGAATTTGATATAGATCGTCCATTACATCTTGTGTTTCTTCAGTCAAGAATATATCTATGCCAGAAAGATAGCTATAAACATCTTTCATATTTTTATAAATTTCTTCTAGATTATAATTTTTTGTATATTTCATAGAGAAAACATCATTCGTGAGCAATCCATAGCGAAAGCTTTGCCCTTTTGGATCTATTTTATTCAGCTCAAGTATTATATTCCGTATATTGTTATCAAATTTCTGATTTGAAATCAATTGAAGTCTATCAATAAGCCATTGCAGCAAGATTTTTAAATTATGTGTAGCCGTGAGTCTTAAATTCCTCTTTGGATTTGATTTCCATAAAACCCTAGCATGTGTTTTTGTATTTGGAATAAAGGATCTAAATCTCCTCTTTCGAGGGAACAAAAAACTCCGATTTAGCTCAGACCTCACATTTTCAGGTCCTAATTCTCTCAAAACAAAATAATATTTTTCAGCAGATTTTATTAAGTGTTTTAGGGTAAGTTCGACATAATGTCTATAATTAAAGCAAATCGGAAAAAATAATATATCTTGATTTCTTTCTTCACAAATTACCAAAGCTGCCAGTTTTTCTCCAGCTTTATAATATCCCAACATATATGCGTAAGGTTCTGAGTACTTTCCACCCGCTACTGCGTTGCAGGACCATTTGCTTGATGAAGCAGAAACAAATAATCTATCCGTCATCTTATCACAATCAAATGCTATTCTGTCAACTCCGTCCCATCTTCTCCCTCACCGGCGCCAGTATCTCGTTCATGCACTCCGCACATGCCTTCTTGAGGTCCATCGGGTGCATCGCCCCGGATACGAAATCCGCCTCAAGCTTCTCGTAATTCTCGTAGTGCACATCCCCGCCGAACTTCGCCGGGCGTCGGATGGTCATGCCTTCTTCCATGCGGGGGAAGACGTGGTACTTGCAGATCGCCAGCACCGGATTGTTCTCCACAACCTTGGCCGGGCAAAAGGCGCTCTTGATCTTCTTCTCGATCTCCTCGGCGGGCTCGTCCACAGCGATGTTGTTTCCCTTTGAGGAAGACATCTTCTCGCCGTTCAGGCCGGGGATGAGCGGAGTGTGCATGCACACCGGAGCGGGCAGGCCCAGGCGCGGCAGCTCCTCGCGGGCCAGCATGTGAATCTTGCGCTGGTCTATGCCGCCCACGGCGAGGTCGATCTTGAGGTCGGCGATGTCGATGGCCTGCATGAGCGGGTAGATCATCTGCGAGACCATGGGGTTCTCGGCGTTCCGGCTGACCTCGTCCATGCTCCGGCGGGCGCGGTTGAGGGTCGTGTTGCGGGCCATCTGCAGGATCCTGAGCATGTAGTCCGGCTTGAGCTGATAGTCTGTTCCGTAAACGAACTCGGTCCTCTCCGGGTCCAGGCCCATGGCCATGAAGCAGTCCCGGTTGTAGTCTGCAATCTTGCGCACCTCTTCCAGGCTGCCCTTCTCGTTTAAGAAGGCGTGCAGGTCTGCCAGGAGGACGACGACGTCGAAGCCGACCTTCTGCAGGTCCAGGAGCTTGTTGGCCGTCAGCATGTGGCCCAGATGGACCTTGCCGCTGGTCTCGTAGCCGACGTAGGCGCGGGGCCGCCGGTTTTGCTCCAGTAGGCCCTTGAGTTCTTCCACGGTCACTATCTCTTCAGTATTCCTCATCACCAGCTCAAGCTTATCCAAAGGAAATTCACCACCCTCCAAGAGGAATGGGGAGGTATAATGCTTTTGGTTCCGGGCCGCCCCGGCTTTTGAGCAACGAAAACCAGAAATTTAAACGGTTTAGAAAACAATTAATACCATCTGCGCTTACGAGTAATTATGCATAGGCGGATCTTCAACATGCCGCAGCCGACTCTAAGCCGCGAGAAGAATCTGATCCTCATACTTTTAGCCATCCTCGTGGCCCTGGTGCTCTGGAATTCATTCTGGTTCATCTGGCGAATCGCCATCTTCGCCGTGACGGTCTACATCATTTATCAGGTGCTGAAGCACTATCTTTAGTCTGGTTTGGTCCAGAAAGGCTACATGGATTGAGAAGGTGTTTGATTGAAAGGCGTTTGATTGATTCGTTTAGGCCACAGCACTCTCGCTCTCTCCAGATCCTCCGGCGTGTTCAAATTGAAGAATGTCAGCAGCTTTGAATCCAGGCTCTGCAGCCGCTCGACCGGAACGTGATTGATGCATAGCTCCATTAGCGGAGACCGAATCCTGCGCTCGCCGCTCTGGATCGCTTTTCGGCAAGCCGATACCATTCTCTCGCGGCGATAAACGGAATGAAGCGGCTCCACATATCCATTGGGATGCTGCGGCACAGCCGCATCATAGCCCTCGTTTTCCTCGGCCAGCGAAAAAAGCACTTCTACTACCGTCGGGCTCAAGAACGGCAGATCGCAAGCCGTGGCAAATACAAGATCACCCCCTGCCCGGCTCATTCCCGCATCCAGCCCCGCCACGGGTCCAAAGCCTGCAACGCTGTCCCAGGCAAAAGCGATTCCTTCTCCGCAGCCGATAAATTCACTCAGCCGCCCGGCATGCTCTTCGCTGCGTGCGACAACTATCACCTCATCGGCTGCAAGCCTCAGCCGCTCGATGGTCCAGCAGAGGAGCGGTTTTCCATCGAACTCCAGCCGCGCCTTCTCCCGTCCCAGGCGGCGGCTGCCTCCTCCCGCCAGGATTACTGCGGAGCGCACGGACCGCAAAGCCTCCAACCGTTCTTTTGGCAGTCTGATTGCAGTGCGTCCATCAAAGCGGCATCGGGATTTGACGGTTTGGCATCCGTCCGCAAAACAGTGTGCTCCCGGCTCACGGACGGTGTCTTCTCTGCCGTGTCGGCCAGGATGCTTTTGATGACGCCCTCATCCAATCGCCCTTTAGCTTTCGCCGCTCCTTCCGCCGCCAGGCGCTGAGTGAACCTGTTTCCGAAGACCACACAGCCCACCTTGCCCGTGGAGCTGATCCTCGCCTCGCTGCCTGTGATGTCGACGACCAGGTGCGCTCCGGGGACCAGGTAGATCCTTCTTCTGCGCTGCAGTTTTTCCGAGATCTCCGTGACCTCGCCCACCAGCACCTCGCCCGTCTTCCAGACCTTTTCCCGTCCGTCGGAGACCTGCAAGGTTGCTTCATACTCCCGCGCCCTGGCCAAAAGCTCCCGGTCGTTCTTGATCTGGCCGGAGTACAGCTCTTCTTCCAGCTTTTGGCAAGAGCCTAAAAAAGAGATTGACCGCCGGTCGCCTCCGATTACAGCTTCTCTGCTTCCCGCCAGAGCGACGACCAGCGACATTTTTTACCCTCCTGTCCGCAAAATTTTGCCCAAATATTGCCTAAGACTTTTTGGCTGCATCCAGGGCCGCTGCCGCTGCAGCCTGATTCTCCGCCGCCTGCACCGTCTGGCTGAGCAGCATGGCCACAGTCAGGGGCCCGACGCCGCCGGGCACCGGCGTGATGGCTCCCGCGATTTGTGACACGGCATCATAGTCCACATCACCCACGGTCTTGTTGCCCACCCGGTTGATGCCCACATCGAAGATGACGGCTCCCGGCTTCACCATGTCCTTCTTGATCAATCCGGGAACGCCCGCCGCAACCACCAAAATGTCCGCCTCGCGAGTGTGCCTGGCCAGGTCCTTGGTGAAGACGTGACAGACCTGCACCGTTGCATTGCGGTTGAGCAGCATAGCCGCCAGGGGCTTGCCGACAACGTTGCTGTGCCCCACGATCACGGCCTCTGCGCCTTCCAGCTTCACTCCCAGCCGCTCCAGGGCGTAGATGATGCCGCGCGGCGTGCAGGGCACCAGCTTTTCGGCCCCGAGCAATAGTGCACCCATATTCTCGGGATGAAAACCGTCCGCGTCCTTCTGGGGTCGAATGGTCATCATGGCCTTTTGAGGGCTGAGACCTTTGGGCAGCGGCAACTGCAGCAGGATGCCGTGAATGTCCGGCCTCTCGTTCAATTCCTCGATCTTCGCTATGAGCTGCTCTTCCGTGGTGCTTTCGGGAAGCACGACATTCTCCGACCTGATGCCCACCCGGTCGCATGCTGCATGCTTGAGCCGGATGTACATCTGCGAGGCCGGGTTCTCGCCCACCAGCACCGTGGCCAGCCCCGGCACGATGCCGCGGGCGGCCAGCTTCTCTACCCTGGGCTTGGTCTCGGCTTCCACATCCGCCGCCAGGGCCTTTCCATCGATCAACATGTCAGGTCGGTATACAGTGGGAACTGATCGCAAAGCGCCCTGGCCTGCGAGCGCACAGCCGATACGGTCTCTTCATTCTTGATGTCGCGCAGGACAGTGGTGATCATGTCTGCGATCTCGACCATCTGCTTCTCTTTCATACCTCTGGTGGTGACGCACGGCGTGCCTATTCGAATGCCGCTGGTCACGAAGGGCGTGGCCGGATCGAAGGGAATCATGTTCTTGTTGAGCGTAATGCCCGCCCTCTCCAGCGTCTCGTCCGCCACTTTGCCGGTGATGCCCTCATTGATCATCTTCACCATCATGAGGTGATTGTCCGTGCCGCCGGAAACAAGATCGAAGTTATTCTCCAGCAGCCTCTTGGCGAGGGCAGCAGCATTCCTGACCACCTGGAACTGGTACTCCTTGAATTCCGGCGTCAGAGCTTCCTTGAAGGCCACCGCCTTGGCGGCGATGGCATGCATGAACGGGCCGCCCTGCGTTCCCGGGAATACTGACCTGTCAATGGCCGGGGCCAGTTCTTCCTTGCACATGATGAGAGCGCCCCTCGGGCCGCGCAGCGTCTTGTGCGTGGTTGTGGTTACGATATCTGAATAGGGAACAGGCGACGGATGAGCGCCCACGGCACACAGGCCCGCGATATGGGCGATGTCGGCCATGACCTTTGCTCCGACCTCGTCCGCAATCTCGCGGACTACCTTGAAATCGATGGTGCGCGGGTAGCTCGACGCCCCGACAACGATGAGCTGCGGCTTGTTCTTGCGGGCAATGTCCGCCATCTCGCTGTAGTCCAGCGTCTCCGTGTCCTTCCGAACGCTGTAGGGCACGATCTTGTACATCCTGCCCGAGAAGTTCACCGGGCTGCCGTGCGAGAGATGGCCGCCGTGGGCGAGGTTCATGCCCATGATGGTGTCGCCGTGCTTGAGGACGGCAAAGTAGGCCGCCATGTTCGCCTGCGTGCCGCTGTGCGGCTGAACATTTACGTGCTCAGCGCCAAAGAGCTTCTTGCAGCGCTCGCGGGCCAGGTTCTCAGCGATGTCCACGCAGCCTGTGCCGCGATAGTAACGCTTGCCCGGATAGCCTTCCGCATATTTGTTGGTCATGACGCAGCCCTGGGCTTCCATGACCGCTCTACTTGCGTAGTTCTCGGATGCAATCAGAATGATGGTATTTCGCTGCCGCTCCAGCTCGGCATGGATCGCGGCTGCGATTTCCGGGTCTTCAACGCTTAATGGCTTCAATCAAATCACCAGTATAAACCTTGTATGAACACGTGAGAGATGGAGGAGATGTAATGAGGAGGGCAAAATAGATTATGGTAATATGGTGACGAAGGAAGGCAATAAGGGGTGACCAAAAAGGATCCGACGAATAAGTCATCCGACGAATAAGTCATCCGACGAA
>JAJRAT010000191.1 GCA_028682845.1 Methanothrix sp.
CTTCAACATTCTAGCTTAGCGTCACCTGGTAAATTAGAGTAGCAAAGAAAAACAGGGGCATTTTGCCGCAGTCCATATTCTATATTCGATTCTGGACTGCGGCATTTGCCCATTTGGATTTATGGCGCTTGTCCGGGCAAAACAAAAAATGAGTGACGGATGAAATCCGCTCCGGATAATTTTTCGTGCCATATCCTATGACTTCATCGCCTCTTTTCCCGCCGCGAGCGCTGCATCGAGCTGGCCCACGTTCGGCCCGCCTCCCTGCGCCAGGTCCGGCTTGCCTCCGCCGCCGCCTCCGATGGCTTTTGCCGCGGCCTTGATGATGGACCCGGCCTTGACGCCCTTTTCCAGGCCCGACTTGCCTACAGCCGCCACGAGTTTTCCGGTCTCGCTGCCAAGCAATGCCACATAGTCCTGCTCCGCCAGGAGCGATGCCGCTTTCAGCAGTTCATCGATGTCCGCGCTGCCCATCTTCTGCACGACTACCTTGAGGCCGTCGATCTCCTGAGCATCGGAGGTTAGTGTCTTGAGCCTGGCCTTGGCCAGATCTTCCTTCAGCCGCTCGATCTCCTTTTGCTGGCCCTTCCACTCATCGAAGAAGCGCTCCGCCGTCTTGGGAAGCTGCTCAGCCGGGACGCGCAGCACATCCGAAGCCGCGCCGAGGATGTCGTCGCGCTCCTGCACCGCCCGTACGGCAGCCTCGCCTGCGGCAAACTCGATCCTCTCCACGCCGTCCTGAATGCGCTCCGTGCGCAGGATCTTGATGGCCCCGATCATGCCGGTGTTGGTGACGTGCGTTCCCGCGCAGGCCTCGATGTCCGAGCCCACGCGCACCACGCGAATCCACTTGCCCGGCGGCACGCCGCCCTGGTACAATTCGAAGCCGAAGAGCTTCTCCGCTTCCGTGCGGGGCAGGATCTGGGTGTCCACGGGAACGACCTCCATCACGCGCCGGTTGGCCTCCAGCTCGATGGCCTTCAGCTCCTGGTCGGTGATGCGCTTGTAGTGAGAGATGTCCAGCCGCGCCCGGTCCTCGCTCTTCTGGGCTCCGGCCTGCCAGATGTGCTTGCCGAGGACGCGTTTCGCGGAGTCGTGCACCAGATGCGTGGCCGTGTGGTGGCGCGCGTGCGCCAGACGGCGGTGCATGTCCACCCTGCCGGTGACGCGGTCGCCTTTTTGCAAACCTTCGGGCTTCTCAAGCTTGTGCAAGACCACGTCGCCGGACTTCTGCACGTCCACGACTGAGAAAACCTGACCTGCTTTCTCCAGAGTGCCGTGATCTGCCGGCTGGCCGCCGCTCTCAGGATAAAGCAGCGTCCGGTCCAGTATCACCGAGCCGTCCACAGTGTCCAGCACCTCGGCCTCGAAGACCTGGTCGAAGGGATGCTCGTAGAACATCAGCTCCGTCTTGCCGGGGATGACGATCTTGGGCGCTTCGCCTTCCTCGGCCTTGATGTGCTTTTTCGCTACGAGCGAGTAGAAGTTGTCCGGCAGTTCGACCGTCGCGCCCACCTCTTCTGCAGACTCGCGGGCGATCTCGGGCGGGATGCCGTGCGTGTCGTAGAGCGCGATCATCTCCTTGAGCGGGATGGCCAGGTTCTTCTTGCGGTAGCTCTCCGCAGTCTTCTTCACCAGGCGCTTGCCCTTCTCCAGTGTCTCGCCGTACTTCTGCTCCTCTTGTTCGAGGATCTCCTTGATGGTGACAAACTTCTCCTGCCAGTCTGGATAGTCCAGGCGCATGATCTGCATCTGCACCAATTCCTCCAGCGGCAGGCTTAATCCCAGCTCCTTCATCAGGCGCAGAGTCCTGCGGATGACGAGCCTGGCCAGGTATCCGGCCTTGACATTGGAGGGAATGATGCCGTCGCCCAGCATGTAAGCCAGACACCTGGTGTGGTCGACCACCGCGTAGATGCGCTCCATGGGCTCGATGGTCTTCTCCAGCTTCTCGGCACTGACGCCGACCCTCTTGGCGATCATGGCGCGCAGATCCTTCATGCTGTACTCGTCCAGGTCCACCATTCCCGCCAGCCGGGCGTTCTGGGCGAAGATCTCCGCGTATTCGGGATCGTTCAGGTTGTGCTCGACGCCCGCCATGTCGGCCACCTTGCGAACCAGGTCGGGGAAGATGGCATCGTAAATCGTGGGGCTGCCCTTGGAGGCCCAGACGAACCTCTCCAGGCCGTAGCCGGTGTCCACGATGTAGTTGTTCATCTTCTCGTAGTGCTCGCCCTTGATCTCGACGGCTCCGCCCGGCACGGCCTTCAGGTCCATGAAGACGAGCGTGGCCAGCTCCAGCCCCCCGATCATGACCTCAACGCTCGGACCGGCATTGCCTCCGCCCGCCCAGGGGTTCTCCTTGTAGGTCACGGCCAATGGGTCCATGCCGAGGCCCACGAGCAATTCGTCGCAAAGCTGCACCGTCCGGTCCTTCCAGTAGTACTCCTTCTCGCGAGTATTGAAGACGTGGTGCGCCATCATCTCGAAGGTGGTGAGATGCCGCCCGCTCCGGCCAACGGAGTCCAGGTCGTCCAGCCGGATGCAGGGCTGGCTCACCGTCAGAGGGTTCGCGGGTGGGGGCACAAGGCCCGCGGTCACAAAGGGCTGGAAGTCGGCAATGGAAGCGATGGTCAGGTAAATGTCGTCCCGCCAGCGCGCCACCACAGGATACCTCTTGATGCGCGTGTGGCCTCTTGACTGGAAGAAGTTGAGGTAGTGCTCACGCATCTCGTCCAGGCTGTGCTCGCGCTTGAAGATGGGCGAGCCGATGAACGTGTAGGGATCGCAGGGCGGGTCCCCGCAGGTCTTCCTGGCACCGTCCCTGGTCCAGAAGAATTTGCCGCATTTCTCGCACTTCTTGCGCTGGAATCCCTCATCCACGAAGAAGTCCAATCGATACTCATCCTCGGAGAACATATTTGATCAGCTTCGTTTGGCCGAGATGGAATAGGAATGCTAAAAGGCTTTCTCAAGAACGAAGATGAAAAAGCGGCTCTTCGATCGGGACAACGTCAAAAAGGCCGCCCCGGACGAATTGCTGCCCGGCGGATCAGAAAACAAAAATGTTTTTTTGGCGGATTTTTCGCAGATATCGCTAGATGCGACCAGCCCTCGCCGCCTTCCGCCAAACCTCTTCCGAGTTGTCCATGGACTCGATCTGATCGTGGATGTCGACGCGGTGCTGGACCTCGGCGGCGCGTATCTTATTCTCCATGGAAAGACGCATCATCTCACGTCCTTCCTCCCTTAGGGTCTCAGCCTCCTGCCAGAGCTGTTCCGCCAGCTCCGGATCACTGGGGCGGCAATCCACCGACTCCGCTCGCAGCTCACCTTCTCTATGCAGGGCTAACTCATATTCTTCCCGCAGGCGTTTGGATTCAGCAAGCAGCTCAGCTACCTCTTGGCTCATATCCTCAGCGGTTCTCGCAACCAGATCCTTCTCAGAAAACATCTCATGCCTCCAGCATCTTCAGGAAGATTTGGTGAAATCGTGTATCATCGGTGAGTTCGGGGTGAAACGCCAGCGCCAGCAAATTCTTCTGGCGCGCGGCAACGATGGCCTCGCCTACCCTCGCAAGCACCTGCACGCCTGCCCCCGCCGCGGCTATGGCCGGAGCGCGAATGAAGATCGCCCGATATGGCTTCTCGAAACCTGCTACCTGCAAATCCGTCTCAAAGGACTCACGCTGCGGTCCGAAGGCATTGCGATCGATCTTGATGTCCATGAGCCCCAGCGGCTTCACTTTGGCTTCGCCGCCGATGTCTTTGGAGACGAGAACCAGACCCGCGCAGGTGGCGAGAATTGGCACACCCGCCTTCGCTGCTGCCTTCAACTCCTCCGTCATCCCGGAGTTCGCCAACTGGCGGCTGATGGTGGTGCTCTCTCCACCCGGCAGAACCAGGCCCGAGCAGCCTGCGATCAGCCCGGCCTTGCGAATCTCGATCACCTCGCCCTTGCCCTGCAGGGCCTTCTGCATGGCCAGGACGTGCTCCGAGACATCACCTTGCAGGGCTATGACTCCTATCCTCGCCACTTACCAGCCCCTCGTCTGCAAGGCTTCCGCCGCAGGAATGCTGGCTGCATCCAGACCTTTCATGGCGGCACCGAGGCCCTTGGATACCTCGGCAAGAAGCTTGGGATCGTCGTAATGGTGCACGGCCTGCACAATGGCTGTTGCCATAGCAGCAGGAGTCTCGGACTTGAAGATTCCCGAGCCCACGAAGACGCCGTCCGCGCCTAGCTGCATCATCAGAGCGGCATCTGCAGGCGTCGCCACTCCGCCGGCGGCGAAGTTGACCACGGGAAGCCTCTGCATACGGGCGCACTCCCGAACCAGATCCAGGTCGGCTTCGATCTCGCGTGCCGCCTCCATGAGCTGCAGATCATCCATACCCTTCAGGCTCCTGATCTGGCCCTGAATCATCCTCATATGCAGGACGGCCTGGCTCACGTCCCCCGTTCCCGCCTCGCCCTTGGTCCTGATCATGGCCGCGCCTTCCTTGATGCGCCGGCAGGCCTCGCCCAGGTTGCGAGCACCGCAGACGAAGGGAATGGTAAACTTGGTCTTCTCGATATGGAACTCATCAGCCGGGGTCAGCACCTCCGACTCGTCCACCATGTCGACGCCCAGGGCCTCCAGAATCTGAGCCTCGACGAAGTGGCCGATCCTTGCCTTGGCCATGACGGGAATCGTCACGGCATCGATGATAGCTTCAATGATGGCCGGATCTGCCATCCTGGCCACGCCGCCCATTTTCCTGATATCCGCAGGCACGGCATGCAGGGCCATTACGGCCACCGCACCGGCCTCTTCAGCGATGATCGCCTGATCAGGAGTCGTGACGTCCATGATGACGCCACCCTTCTGCATCTTTGCGAAACCGCGCTTTAGCAGTTCCGTACCAAACCGAAGATTTTCCAGCTCCATGAATTGCCCCGAACGTTCTTAAGTGCGAGCCTAACGCGACGAGAATAAATAAACTTTGCCCCGGCGGAAGCGGAAACTGGCATATGAAAAAGTATGAACGAAAATCGCGGGAAAACGCATCGGATGGGAGACTAATAGATTAGTAGAATAAAAAAGAAGAATAAAAAAGACTGATAAAAAGAGGTAGGGCGACGCCCATTAAGCCGCCCCTGCCGCCAGGCTACGACATATAGTTTTCGTAGATGTAGATATCCTTGTCTCCGCTGCGGTCATCCGTCCAGACTATGCGTCCGGTGCGGATGCGCGGCTGGGTCTGGTTTCCGGCATCGGTGCAGATAGGCTTCTCCTTTTGCACATTCTGGTCGTAGACGTAAACATCCCAGTTGCCGCTGCGTTTGTCCTGCCAGACGATTACACCGTTCTCGACATCCGGATTGGTCTGGTCGGCCTTGTCTCGGGTTATCTGCATCTCCTTACTGGTATTGAGGTCGTAGGCATAGATATCCCAGTTGCCGTTCCGGTTGTCCTGCCAGACGATCATCTTGCCGTCCGTCGAGGGATTGGTCTTCTCGCCAGGTCCGCTGGTGAGCTGTGCCGGATCTTTGTTTTGATTCCATGTCCAGATATCCATGTTCCCGTTCTTGTTGTCCTGGTAGACAACGATGTTTCCGCCCGTGCGTGCATTTGTGCCGCTGGGCGGGATGGATGGAGCGCTCTCCGTGCCGAAGAGCAGTTTTTTGTAGACTCTCCAGCCGAAGCTTGCAACCGGCTGATCCAGGTAAGTGTAGTAATTCTCGCCCAAGGAAATAGGCGCGGATTTAGCCAATCCATAAACCAGTTCGGTTCGGTTGTCGATGGACACATCGAAGGTTCTGACGCACCAATAGTCCTCGATATTGTACTGGTTCAGCGGATTTCTGGCAATCCAGCTGATCACATTTCCATTGATATCGGGGTACATGTCCTCATAGGGACTGGCGGCCAAGGGCAGCTCGACCTCCTGGGTCAGGCTGTAGACATACACATCCGGATTTCCGGTGCGGTTGTCCATCCAGGCCACGTAGTATCCCACCTGATCATTGCCGCCCACCGCCGGATAGCTCTGGTCTCCCGGTGCCTTGCACACGGCACTGCTCTGGCCAGCAGTCACAGGCACGGATCTCGGCCTGCCAGTCAGGGCATTCAGCCAGACCAATTTTGTGTCCATGCTGGGCTTGACCTGGCCCGGTCCCGCTCCCACCAGTTCGTCCTTCCAGTTGCTCGTATCCAATTTTCGAATGGATGTATCCGTGCCCGAACCGTCCACATAGGCGATGTACTTGCCCGAGACCACGGGGCTTGTCTGCTCTCCGGGCCGAGGATACGTCTTGCCCCACTTCTTGTCCCAGAAGTAGTAGGATATGTCTCCGCTCTTGGCATC
>JAJRAT010000009.1 GCA_028682845.1 Methanothrix sp.
GTGACTTACGGCGACTCCATCACCGCCGGGTTTGCCGTGCGGCGCGGCTTTCCCAGCTTCTGGCGGGAAATGCTGCAAAATAAGTATCTGAAGGCTAAGATCGAGCTGGTCAACTCCGGCATCTCGGGAGACACGACACTGGACGGCTTGGCCCGGCTGGACTGGTCGGTCCTCTCTTACGAGCCGGATCTGGTCACCATTAACTTCGGCATCAACGACTGCGTCCTCGGCCTTGACTTGGCCGAGTTCGAGGAGAACTTCGTTGAGATGGTGCGGCGCATCCGATCCGGCCCGGCATCCGAGGTTC
The DNA here is from genome assembly GCA_028682845.1 of Methanothrix sp. Classification (GTDB taxonomy): domain Archaea; phylum Halobacteriota; class Methanosarcinia; order Methanotrichales; family Methanotrichaceae; genus Methanothrix. Next base: position 308 of record JAJRAT010000009.1, read on the forward strand.
TGCTCCTGTCCTCTCAGCCCCTGGAGACGCCGCCCTATGACAAATGGGTGCAGGATTACTATCAGGCCGTAGAGCGGGTTGCACTGGAGATGGATGTCGGCTTCGTAGACGTCTTCGGCGCATGGATGGAGCGCGTGAACCTGGGAACGCCCTTAGGTTCGCTGATACTATCGGGGCTCGATCATCCCAACGAGGCCGGGTACCGGATCATCGCCGAAGAGCTGATGAAGCTGTTTTAATTCGAACCTTTTTTTGAAAATCCTGAATTCTAAATCTTGAAAATTGTGTCTCATCCGTGCATTCATTTAACCATTACATCTTCCAGTCTGCGGCGCGGCGTGTGCCTGACGGGCGTAGCATGTCCGAGGCTGAAGAGGAGCTGGGGGTGGCCCTGGCCGACGGCGGCTTCCAGCTCGCCTCTCAGCTCCGGAATGCCGATGGGCTGGCTGAAGAATGATGCATAAAGATCATAGCCGGTCGCCTTCAAGAGGAGCCTTTCCAGCATCACTCCGCACTTGACCCATGCCGTCTTATCATCCTGATCGGAAGAGAGGACGCCGAGGGCACCGCATCCCTGAATCAGGCCCGAGTCCCGGTAGATGACCGCATCGCTCAAGTCGAACTCCTTGAAGGCCGCCGGAAAGCCGAAGGCCACGGCATCGGGCACGCCGAAGGTGTAAAGCGGCATACCGTCCGGCTCAGTCGTCCAGTTGTTCCTCAGCCACTCGCCCAGATTGCGGCGGAACTCCTTCTTTGAGAGCTGGGCGTGATGGGCTCGGGATACAAGACCTGCCATCTGGCTGCGTGACAGCTCGTCGGTCATGAACTGAACATGAAATCCAGGCTGATCGATGCATTCCCGCAGGCTCTTCAAGACGGATTCGTCGATGCTGCGGTCGGCATACTTGTCTTTGGTGGTGTGCCGCCTCAAAATCTGCAAGAACAGATCTCTCTCTTGCAAGATGGCTTGCCCGGATTGCGGTCTAATCTCCTCAAATTTTATCTCCGCTGCCGGATCGCTCTCCGGGCCGAGAGGAAAATAGCTCACAAGAGGCCGAAGGCCGAAATGAGTCCCTGCGGCGAGCAAGTTGGCTATGCTGCAGCCCACGCTCATGAAGAGGGTTCGGTTGCTGGGATCAACGAAGGGCAGGCTTCTCTTCAGGTCGGCATAGACCGAGATCGCGCCTTCGCCCACGGCGAACTTCCAGGGCTGGGTGTTGGGGCCGGAGGGGGCGAGAATGGCATAGCGCAGGAGGAACGCCATCCTCTCTTGCATGGTTCCTTGAGATGGATAGTCGCATTCTTGAACATCCCACGCTTCATAATTTTTTGCGGTCATCTGCAGTCATCTCCCTTAGAATATTGATATTATTCGAATAAAGCTTTTGGCTTGAAGTCATTGCAGGATTATGATCTGTCTTCATACAGTTGTCGAATCTATCCCGCATGGTTGCTATTCCCATCCGCCGAGCAGCATCTTCTTTAATTTGCGCCGCTAAATATCCGTCGGAGCATTCGATTCGGTATTCGATTCGTTCTTTGGAGATGGGAAGAGATGGCAAGTGAAGTGTATTTTGCCGGCATTCGGGCCAGGAGCGACAAAGAGAACAAGCAGAATAAAATCCGCAAGCTCTTTGACGCGGCAGGATTTGACAGAGCGATCGGGAAGGGCGACATTACTGCCGTCAAGCTTCATTTCGGAGAGCAGGGCAACGACTCCTTTGTGAATCCCGTCCTGGTCAGGCCGCTGGTCGAGAAGATCAAACAATCCGGTGCCAGGCCCTTTCTCACCGACACCAACACGCTCTACGGCGGCGGCAGAGCCAATGCCGTGGACCACCTTCAAACCGCAGCCGAGCACGGATTCGGATACACCGTGGCCGGAGCGCCGGTCATCATCGCCGACGGCCTGCGTAGCGAAAATTACCGCGAGGTTGAGATCCGCCAGAAGCACTTCCAAAATGTCAAGATCGCCGGAGAGATTGCAGCCGCAGACAGCATGATTGTGGTTTCCCATTTCAAGGCGCATCTGCCGGCGGGCTTTGGTGGAGCCGTAAAGAATCTGGGCATGGGCTGCGCTCCGGCTCTGGGAAAAGCCGAGCAGCATTCCGCAAAGCCGATATTCAACGCCGAGCTATGCATCGGCTGCGGGGCCTGCCGGGAGAATTGCCCAAATTCCGCCATCACTGTGCAAAAAAGGATCACGGCCATAGACTACAGCGTCTGTTCAGGCTGCGGCAAATGCCTGAGAGTTTGCGCGCCTCATGCCATCGATTTCGACTGGTTCGTGGAAGTTCGGCCCTTTATGGAGAGGATCGTCGAGTACGCCTTGGGAGCAGTCGCCGGAAAGAAAGGCCGCGTGGGTTTTGTCAACGTCCTCCTGAACATCACTCCAGACTGCGACTGTGTCCCCTGGAGCGATGCGCCGCTGGTTCCGGACATCGGCATCCTGGCATCCCAAGATCCGGTGGCCATCGACCAGGCCAGCGTCGATCTGGTGAACCGGCAGACGGGACTGAAAAATTCCCTGCTTCAGAAGAACCATGAGCACGGCAAGGATAAGTTCCTGGGCGTCTGGGAGAGCACGCTCGGCGGCGTTCAATTGGATTACGGAGATGAGATAGGCCTCGGCTCTAAAGAGTACCGCCTGATTGATGTTTAAAAAAGAGCAGAGTTCTCCCAATAACTCAAAAACAGGGGGGTCAATTGATATGAAAGTCATCGCATTCAACGGCAGTCCCAGAAAGGACGGAAATACCAGCCGCCTCATTCGTGCGGCTCTGGCGGAACTGGAAGCGGAGGGCATAGAAACCGAGACCGTGCACCTGATGGGCCCGATCCGCGGCTGCATTGCCTGCTACAAGTGCTTCGAGAAAAAGAACGGCAAATGCGCAATGGACAAAGACATCGTTAATAGCTGCATCGAAAAGATGGCCGGGGCCGACGGCATCATCCTCGGCTCGCCGACCTATTTCTCCGACATCACGCCGGAGCTGAAGGCTCTGGTCGATCGGTCGGGATTTGTGTCCAAGGCCAATGGCGACATGTTCAAGCGGAAGATCGGCGCTGCGGTGGTGGCGGTCCGGCGTGGCGGTGCGGTCCACGCTTTCGACTCGATCAATCACTTCTTCCTCATCGGCCAGATGATAATCCCTGGTTCAAACTACTGGAATGTAGGCATCGGCCTGGAAGAAGGAGATGTAGAAAAGGACCGGGAAGGAATGGAGACGATGAGAGTCCTGGGCCGGAATATGGCCTGGCTGTTGAAGAAGATCGAGATGTAGTATGATGATGCTCCCGGGAGGAATGCTTATTCGTGCCAAATCCGCTTTGATTTTTGCAGTTTTAATCCTGATGTGCATGCCGTTTTTAGCACAAGGGCAGGCCGATGATGTTGATAGACTGATCGAGACCCTCAGTACCGGCAACAGCAGCGCCAGAGTTGCGGCAGCCGCAACCCTGGGGGACATGAACGACACGCGAGCGATAGTGCCATTGATTCGGGCTTTGGAAGACAGGGAGTTTGATGTGGAATACCAGGCTGCGAAGTCCCTGGAGAAAATGAGAGAGCCCGCCGTGGAGCCGCTGATCCGCGCTCTGAAAGATAACAATTCCAACGTCAGATGGGAAGCGGCGGACATCCTCGGAGCAATCGGCAACAGCTCGGCTGCCGATCCTCTGTTTGAAGCCACGAAGGACAAAGATAGTGTGGTGCGAAATGTGGCTGCCCAAGCCCTTGCGAAACTCGGTGATCTCAGAGCTACAGAGCCGCTGATCGAGCTTCTGAAAAGCGATTCGGCATGGGATAGAGCAGATGCCGCTGATGCCTTGGGTGAGTTGAACGACTCCAGAGCAGTCGAGCCGCTCATTTCGGAGTTGGATGATGAAAAAGGCTTTGTGCAGGAATCAGCAGCAGAGGCTCTGGGCAAAATCAGAGATTCCAGAGCTGTTGTGCCACTTGTCCAGACCATCAAATACAATAGCGATTATGCGGTGCAAGAAAAGGCAAGAGACGCGCTGATCGACATCGGAGAGCCGGCCACGGATGCGCTGATTATGGCATTAAATGACAGCGATAAATTGGTCCGATATCATGCAGCATACTGCCTGGCCTATTCAAATGACGCGCGGGCCGTCGTCCCATTGGAATATGCGCTTTCCGATGAAGATAAGGATGTTAGGGAGATGGCGCGAAATTCCGTCTTGAGATTGGAGGAGGCCGTGGATTCCAAGGAAGGACTGGTGGATCATTCCGAATACAACACCACGGAAAACCTGGCGGCAAAAGCTGACGATACAACTATCGAAAACGAGACGGAGAACGTGAACGCGAAAACGCACGAAAATGAGACATCATGCGAAAACGAAACCTCAAGCGAGAATGAGACACTTGTGGGAAATGAGACACCGGGTGATGAGAAATCAGCAAATGAATCGGACATAAGGGAGTACTGGAGCTACGAGAATCACGAGTTCGGATTTGCCCTGAGATTCCCGGATGACTGGAAGGATCAGGATGCAGATTCGAACAATGCCGGAATGATTGTCGGGTTCCTCGCACCGGGTGAGGATCCGGACAGACCAAGCTGCTTCGTCGTGGTGCAATACGAAGACCTTCCCCGGGCGTACAGCGTGAACCAGTACGCAGAGGCAAGCCTGCAGAGCCTGAAGGGCGATCATCCCGACATCAACATCATCGAGGATCGGGATGTGACCATCTCCGACCTGCCCGCCCGGGAGTGGGTCTACAGGGTCGATCAAGGCGAGTACCTTGTCTTGCAGAGGATCGTGGTGACGGATCAAAGAGCCTTTGTCATAACCTTCAATTCGCTCTCAAAGAGGTATGCGCAACTGGAGGGCGATGCCAGGGAGATGATAGACTCGTTTGAGTTCTTTTGATCGCTGTAGATTTGTTGCGTGAAAATGCATTGATGCCTTGGGCCCCGGAATCGGGTCCGCATCTTGCATTGGGCTTATGTTGCCTGATTTATTCAACCGGGTCGATGCATTCGTTTGCAATTAATATTTTTTAAAAATATGGGGCAGAATGATATGCGATCGATACCTCCTGTGCAGAAAATAATTCTTATCTGTAAACACTACTCTGCACAAGGTTTATTTGCCATCAGGCGGATGGAAACGTCCAGCAAATTATGAGGAATGCTATGCGACTTTCCATGGATTTGGAGCTGCAGGATATACCGGGGCAATTGCTGCTGGCACTGCAGCCCCTGAAAGAGAATAAAGCAAATATCATAAGTGTGGTTCACCACAGGGACCGCAAGACTCCCCGCGGCATGATCCCGGTCAGATTCGTGTTGGAGATGGATCGATCCAAGATCGAAGCCCTCCAGACAAAGCTCAAAGAGAGCGGCATCTCCGTGGTTCGGGCGGGGGAAGATCGTTTCATGGAGTCCGTATCAGTGGTGCTGGTCGGGCACGTGCTGGACAGCGACATCGGCGATACCGTCAAGCGGATAGACTCCACCGGCTTTGCCGAGGTCATGGACCTGGCATTGACCATGCCGGGAGTCGATGAGCCGTCGTCCGCCTTCATGAAGATCCGCGCCACCGGCAAGGCAGAGATTCAGAAGGCTCTGACCATCCTGCGGGAAGTCGGCAAAGAGAAGAAGCTGCTCGTCATTGAGCCCATCGAGGCTGAGGCAGTATGAGAGACGTTAAGATTTCCCTGGTCGGTTACGGCATTGTGGGACACGGCGTGGTCGATGTCCTGGACCGCAAGAAGAAGGTGCTCCGGGACATGGGGCTGAATCTAAAGCTGATCAGCGTCAGCGACCACACCGGAACCGTCCTTGCCGAGGATGGAATCGATGCCGACAAGATCCTGGGCGAGAGGACCCTGGCCAATGTGGCCACCTCCGGCATGAAGGGCAAGGAGGCCATCTCGGCCATCAACTCTGATCTGATGATCGAGGTCACTCCCACCAATATCGTTCACGGCCAGCCCGGACTGGGACACATGGAAGCTGCTCTCTCCAGCGGCAAGCACGTGGTGACATCGA
>JAJRAT010000145.1 GCA_028682845.1 Methanothrix sp.
ATAAATATCATCAGTACATTCATATCCTATTATTGAACCAATTGGTATCAGTTTAAGAACGGAGTGCCTGTTGAATGCAGCCGATGGTTTTTCAGCCGATCAAAGATACCCGCGAGACCGCTATCTTTCCTTTCATTCGCAAGATTGACTTGATGTCCTCCAACTCCTACATCCTCACCGCCCAAAATCAAATAGCGCTCATAGATCCGGGCGGTCTGGAGGACCAATCGGACCTCTTGATTCGCGAGATAGACCTGCTGCAAGACGAGAATCCCAGACCGACTGTGGTCTATCTCACTCACGTTCATATCGATCACTGGATACAGATCCACCGTATGATGGCCTCGCTTCCTGCAAAGCAGACCTTCGTGGCCGCGCAGAAGGCCGGGGCACTGGCTCTGGAATGCGGAGACTGCAACCTCACCCTGGCCAGCCTTTTAGGAAAGAGCATCAAGGGCGTCTCCGTTCCTATAAAACTGCTATCCGGGGCCGGACCCGATCATGCATCATTCGATAGAGCTTGGGAGAATCAGGACTTTGCCGATCGCAGCGCCATTGATCTGAATGGATGGAACTATGAGTATGCGACCGATTCTATCGGGATCCTGGACGGCCTGGTGCTGCAAAGCCAGACCATTTCTTTGGGCGGCGGAGACACTCTGGAGATATTCCACACGCCGGGCCACAGTCCAGACAGCATCAGCCTGCGGGCCGGTCCGCTCCTCTTTTTAGGCGACCTTTTCTTTGCGCCAAATCCCGGAACGGCAGGAGCTTATGGTTGGAACCGCCAGGATTTCATGAACTCTATTCTCAAGGTCATCTGGATCCTGGAAAATCGACCGATCGATATCTGCTTCTCAGGCCACGGCAGGGCCATTGACGTTCAGACGGCAAAAAAGACGCTGGAGGTTTTATACTCAGATGCGGCAACGCTCGAAAATATTGAAGAAATAACGCCGCAGTGGGCCAAACGCACATCGGCCTTTGCCCAGGACCTCATGAACGAGCTGGAGCGGACCTTCACCATCATTGCCGGGCGTCTGGTTTACGTCTCTCACATGCTCTCGACCCTTGAAGAAGATGCGGAGGCAAAAGAGATCGATCGGTTGCTGGACATGCAGGTCATGGATGATCTGTTTTCGGAATTCCATGCCTTTGCCGCTCAGCTTCGTGCCGGAAGAAGGCTGGACATAGAGCTGGTCCACAAGGCCGGCCAGGTGGTGGGAAAGCTGGACCGCATCGTTCAGAGGGAGAAGCTCAGCTCGTTTCTGGATAAGTCGTTGCTGAGCCGGGCCTGCAGACTGCTCTCCGACTACGCCATCATCTATCGAGGCTACCGTCCGCCATACTACGTATCCTACGTGAACGTCAACAGGCTCATCAGAGATATCCTGGAGCAGCTCTTGGAAAAGCCCTATGATGAGCAGGCCATATTGGATGCCGAGAGCGATGAGGACTACCGCAGGGCATTATCATATCGCATCGCCTACGTTAACCTGTTTGATGGGATTCACTTCACTTGTGAATCCGGCTCGGATGACATCTTTGCTCGCATGGACAGGGAACGCTTCAGCGATACGTTCGCGGATATTCTGGAGCGTTTTGCCGGCGGCGGAGCCAAAGAGATCAAAATAGCCGTCGCCCGTAACGATGCCTGGGTCACGATCCGGATAGCGGCAAAGGGCGAGATGCAGTCTCATCCCTTGGCCCAAACGGCCCGATTCATGGAGCGAAGCCTGGCCCTCTCCGGAGGGCTCCTGGAGATTTTATGCGAAGAGGAAGGCCCGGCTCTGGAAATCGAGCTGTCCGGTCTTGGCGAGGAGTGGCCCAGCTAAACCTTCGCTTTGGATCGCATCTTTTTTTAGGACTGTCTCCACTTCTGCATTGCATTGTTTTTGGGTGACATCATCTTTTACAGCATTGATTATTGGCCTTGTTTCTCTTTTGGGCAGCATTGATATATCCTGCCGCGAGATATTATATTTATCAATTGTCGGGATGTGGCAGTCATGCTTAACGAAAAAACCAGGACGAGGAGCGGCGATATGGCTCCGGAGCTTCAAGCCGGGGTGGACAAGCTGCTGGAGGAATTTATGGAGATCGTGGACGCAATGGTCGAGGATCGACACCTGCAAAAGGGCATTGCCCGAAGCCAGTTGCCCAGCAGCATGGTGGCCATCGTCGATCGAGAGCGGCTCACCATCCTGGCTCAGTTTCGCGCATCGGACCGATTTGCCGGCTACTACTCCAACACAAAGCTCGCCCTGATGCCCCAGCAAGCGGCCAACAGCGCCCAGTGGGAGTTTGGTTTCGTTGATGCCTTCATCATTCAGTTCCCCAAAGATCTGCTGGATCAGGACACAGCGCAGCGCCGGGCGGCACTGGAGAAGGTAGCTTCCGAGCATATCGACTCGGAGTTCCTGCGGCTGGAGGGGCTGCTCAGCCTCATGCGCACCCGGCCCATATTTGGAACTGCCTCGTCTGCGCAAAATGCAAAGTCCGCTCTTCTGCTCCTGCCGCATACCGAGGGCAGCGAGAAGAACCGGGATGCCATCCTGAAAGCAACGACCGCAGTCGACCTTTCCGTCGAGGAAGGGACTGACATTTGTGATGGAAAGGCTGCCGTTCGCGAGATGTGGCTGGCCATAAATGAGAGCGCTTTGATTATCGCCGATCTAACTGGAGCCGATCCTGCCGTCATGTACGGCCTTGGCATCGCTCACACCATCGGAAGGCAGACCATACTGATCTATCCGCAAGGCTCAAGATACCTTACGGATATCCCAAAGGTCGGCAGAATTGAGTATGATGAAAGCGACGTTAGCAGGGCTGGGCTGGAAGGCCGGTTGAGCGACATGCTCAGATCCATGTTGCAGCCGGTGGCCGAGGACTGATCTGCTGGAAAAAGTGGATGCGGGAATCCCGAGATGAGTTCTCTTGGGCGAACTGCAAAGCCACGAATGCCCGCCATCGGTGCGGCCTATAATGTTATATACGTCCTCCATTTATACGAAGCTCGGGCTCCGAACTCAGGTCTCCTAGCAACGCTTGACCCAAGGAGGGGAAAAGAGGTTGAAAAAGATAAAGCTGGCCATCGCAGGCTTGGGAAACTGCGCAAGCTCTCTCATTCAGGGAATTGAATATTACAAACAGGTTGACGAAAAGGACTGCATCGGACTCATGCACTATGAGGTCGACGGCTACAGAGCCGGCGATATAGATGTCGTAGCAGCCTTTGATATTGATGCTCGTAAGGTGGGCCAAGATGTAGGCCAGGCCATCTTTGCGCCGCCCAATTGCACCAAGGTTTTCTATCCCGATGTTCCCCGAAAAGGTGTCGAGGTCAAGATGGGGCCGGTTCTGGACGGCGTTGCGCCCCACATGATGAATTATCCCGAGGACAAGAGGTTCGTGGTAGCCGATGTCGAGCCGATCGACGTTCGACGCGAGCTGGAAGTGTCGGGAGCCGACGTTCTGGTCAACTACATGCCGGTAGGGTCGGAACTGGCTACGCGCTTCTATGCCCAGGCGGCGCTGGACGCAGGAGTGGGATTCGTAAACTGCATGCCGGTATTCATCGCGTCAAATCCCGAATGGGCCAGGAAGTTTCAGGATAAGGGCGTTCCCATCGTCGGCGACGATATCAAGTCCCAGATCGGCGCGACCATCGTTCACCGTGCCCTCACTCAGCTCTTCCAGGACAGAGCCTGCATCATGGACAGAACTTACCAGCTCAACATCGGCGGGAATACCGACTTCTTGAATATGCTCAATCGCGAGAGGCTCAAGTCCAAGAAGATCTCCAAGACCGAGGCCGTGCAGTCAATTCTCGACACGCCGCTGTGCGATGACGACATTCATATCGGCCCGTCGGATTACGTGCCCTGGCAAAAGGATAACAAGGTCTGCTTCCTGCGCATGGAAGGAAGGATCTTTGGAGACGTTCCGATTAATCTGGAACTCCGCCTCTCCGTCGAGGACTCGCCCAACAGCGGCGGAAGCTCCATCGATGCCATAAGGATCTGCAAATTGGCCAAAGACCGAAAGATCGGCGGTCCGCTCCTGGCCATCTCGGCCTACACCATGAAGCACCCGCCCGTGCAGTATCCTGATGAAGTTGCCAAGGAAATGGTGGACAGTTTCATTCTCGGCAAGGCTTGAATTAAAATTTTATGAACATCGAGGATTGGACGGCGGCAGAAGCGCACGGTTCGGTTCAATCCTCATGCCGCTAAGGCTTCGCGAATTCGCCAGTGTCAGGGCGGCTCACAAGCATTTTTCTCCAATTACTAATTACTAATTACAGAGATTTGTTTTTGGGGCGATTTTCGATGCTGTTTGAGTGCAATTTTTGGTATAATGCCGCCAGGTTGACGTAGTGCTTGTATGTGGCACTCATGCGCTCTTTTTGCAGCGGCGTCAGCTCCCTGATCTGTCTGGCAGGCACGCCCGCCCAAAGGGTTCCCGGCGGAACCTCAGTCTCTTCTAAAATCAGTGCTCCCGCCGCGATCAAAGCGCCTTTGCCGATGGTGGCGCGGCTGAGAACTGTGGCACCGATACCAATCATGGCGTCATCATCTACCACGGCGGCATGAACCGTCGCCCTGTGGCCCAGCGTCACCCGGTCGCCCAGGATGCAGGAGTGGCCAGGCTCGATGTGAAGGATTGAGCCGTCCTGCACATTGCTCTCCCGGCCAACTTCGATATAGGCGTCGTCTCCCCGCAGCACGGACCCGAACCACACTGAGCTGTGCGCCTTGAGGCGAACCCGGCCAATCACTACAGCGCCCGGACTCACCCAGGCAGTGGGATCAATCTGCGGCAGGGACCGGATCGCATCTTGGTCAATTCGCTCTTCGGGATAAGGAAGATCAGGCTGCACAGGAATCGGGCCATCCATCTTCGGCCAGGTTTGGATTTGATTTAAGTTCATCATTTATTATCACTATTCATGGTGCTTTGCAGTCTCCTGGCATAAGCTCATTTGGTCCGTTGGGCACTGGCCAGGCTCCAACCGGCAAGGATCATGAATCCTGAACCGATGCGAGAATGCAGGTGAAAAGAACGGTGAAAAGAATGATAAGCAAATTCTATAAGGCTGAAGGTCAGACGAAGGAAAAAAGGAAGATGGAGAGATGGCAGTTGTTTTACCGATATTCTGATGCGGTTCCCGTGCAGATGGTCCCCGGTATCGTTCGCAAGACCCTGGTCAGCAGCGACAAGCTGATGATATGCAGATTTGATCTGGAGACGGGAGCCGAGATCCCGGCCCATGCCCACCCGCAGGATCAGATCGGATACGTCGTTTCCGGAAGGGTGCGCATCACTGTGGCCGGCAAGTCCTTCGACCTGGAAGCGGGAGACACTTATTCGGCACCTTCCGGTGTGGAGCATAAAGCGCTCACCCTGGAAAAGGCCGTAGTGGTCGACACATTCAGCCCGCCAAGAGACGATTACCGGACGGAACAGAAATAAGAGATCACTAATAGTAAGCCATCATTTATTAATCATTTATTAAAGATTATAGAACAACTGAGGATTATAGAATAATTGAGGGCAAATTTGCAGGGTAGGAAGAGGGGCATGAGATGATCGCCAAGCGAGCGGAAGAGATCTCTCCATTTATCGTTATGGAAGTTCTGGAGAAGGCGCGGGAGATGGAACGCCGAGGAATCAACGTCACACATCTGGAGGTGGGCGAGCCGGACTTCGACATCCCTCCTGCAGTCAAAGAGGCAACCTGCCGGGCACTGGATGAAGGGCTGACTCATTACACGCACAGCCTCGGCGACCTGGAATTGAGGCAGGCAATCTGCGATCAATACCTGAAGACCTACGATGCGCCCGTCAATCCCGATCAGGTGGTGGTGACCTCCGGCACATCTCCGGCCATGATGCTCGTCTTTGCGGCTCTGCTGGAACAGGGCGACGAGGTCATCGTCTCCGATCCGGGCTATGCCTGCTACCCCAATTTCATCAGGTTTCTGGGCGGAGTTCCGGCGGCGGTCCATGTTTATGAGGAGGACGGATTTCAGTATCGTCCCGAGGCCATCTCGGAGAGGATCACGGAAAAGACCAAAGCGATCCTGATCAATTCCCCATCCAATCCTACGGGAAATCTCCTCTCCGAGAAGACCATGCGCTCCATCTCCGAGCTTTCGCCTTACATCATCTCGGATGAGATCTATCACGGCCTGGTTTACGAGGGCAGGGAGCATTCCATCCTCGAATTCACGAACCACGCCTTTGTCCTGAACGGCTTTTCCAAGCTCTACGCCATGACCGGGCTTCGGCTCGGCTACCTCATCGCGCCGCAAAAGTTTGTCAGG
>JAJRAT010000037.1 GCA_028682845.1 Methanothrix sp.
AATCCCGCACCCCGAAGGCCGCCAGATCGAAGAGCCTCTCTTCGTCGATGACGAGGCCCGCTACGAACATGGAGCCGACCACAGGGCCTTTTCCCGCTTCGTCTGCGCCCATGAGGAGCATGCATCTTAATTTGGCCTGCTTGTTAATTAAGTGATCGCAATCAAGCAAATCGAAATCAGATAAGCGAAATTAGGCAATTGAATAATCGAATAAAGTCCTTGGGAAAAATGAAAAAAGGAAAAAGAAAGAGCAAGCGGGCCAAGGCGCGCTCCCGGCTTCGGCCCGGCCTGATCTCGCGGCAAAAATCCGTTAGCCTCTTGAATCAGGATCTTGCCCCCCCCTGGAATCGGATTTATCGTTCCCGCTTCAGATGGAAAGCCTGATGTCATTTACGGTTATGGTGTTGAAGGGATATTGGGTATCCAGATAAATGACGTCGCCACCATCGTAAACCGCCCATCCGCCGTTGTTGACGTTGCCGAAGAAGTTGTAAAATCCGAAGACGCCGGGAAGTGTGGTCGTCGGCTTGCCGCTATCCGGATCTGCGTCGCTGACTCTTGTGGCTGGCTCATAGCCGACCAGGGGCGAAACCCCCGGGTATCCAGTGATTCTAATGTCTCCTGCACTCACTTCTCCCGGGCTGAAATCAAGGTAAACGGGATCGTTGATGCTGTAGGATTTGTCGCCGTCCATGTCGAAGTATCGAAGCTCAGCCGCCGGATATCTGTAGGTTCCGAATCTTACGAGTATTTTATCATGGTCGGGATCGGCGGCCTGTACCTGAGTCCCCGCGGCAAGGGTATCGAAGGACGTTATCCTCACATCGTTCTCGCTCACGGTGCCGTCGGACGGATTGATATTGAGATAAACCGGATCACCCGGCTCGAAGACTCCGTTGTTGCTCAAATCGATGAACGCGAACTCCGGTCCGGCATAGAAGGGACTGAGCGCCTCGGCTTCATCCGGATCGGTTGGCATTACCTTTGATCCATATCCTAGAGCCGAGGCCGCGGTTGAGAGAAAAAGGAAGGCCATCAGGACCAGGATCGGTTTGAAAATCCATTGGGACATTTTATTAACCCCCATTACTTTATCGTTATCTGCTCGAAGTAATTTAACTTTTCCATAATGCGCAAGAGTGTATCACAAATAGCCGAACTTATCATCGTCAAATGCCTGAAATATAATCGTGTAGAATCAAAAATCATGCTTTTGTACGCAAGCCTTATAAGCAAGTATCATCTGATTGAGTATATCCCAAGTGCAGCGGGGTAGGGTAGTCAGGATATCCCGACGGGCTCATAACCCGTAGATCAGTAGTTCAAATCTACTCCCCGCTATAATTTAACCAATAGTCTTTTGTTTTATCACTCATCTGAAAACAGCAGCATCTGCCATGAATAAAGCTTTCTCAGGTCTGCAAAACCAAATTGTGAAGAGCAATTAAGAGATGCACAACAAACCACTTCAGCGCCTGCCCTTTGCTCAGCGTCGCGCATAAGCTCCGATCTCGCGACCCGATCAATGGGGGGGTGAATGGTTTTTAAGGACCTTCCCGCGAAGCCATTCTCCGCAAGGCGATTTCTCGCGAAGCTATCTCCCGTGAAGCTACTATTTGCGGAGAAATAATGGATTCATGGTTTCATGGTCTCCGAGGCTTGCCATAGAACTTATTCAATAATATTCTATCCGTATATTATTGTTCGAAATATTTAAATCCGACAAACCGGATCTCTTTTCAAAAAGAGGCAAGAAATCATGAAGTTAAACATAAAAGTAGGATCAGTTCTCTTGTTTATGTGCCTTGCTCTCTCTTTCGGCATAGTCTATGCAGAGAGTGCGGCAACTGAGGATGCCAACGCAACCCTGTCCAATAATACTACCAACGAATCGGTCGGCATCCCCGAAAACAACACCAATGCAACCCTGCCGGGGAATGCAACAAATCCCTTTGCCAAAACAAAAGGAGTAATCGCAGGCGAGGCCCATAATATCGAATTGTGGAAAGACTCTTCCACGGGAACGGGCGGAGGAATAAAGGGCTCCAATCATTAACACAATTTATTTAATTTTTATGCTTCATCTCTTGATTTTTTGCCTTGAGCATCGCGAAATTATCCGCACCAAAAAGTCCCGATTTTGCTTTCGGCTCTGTCATGACCGCGCATAGCCGGAACGAAAAGGCTGAGATTCGCTTTGACGAGTTCATGCTGAGTGAACCAAGAAAAGGCATTCGCGCTTAGGTGTCGGGCGAGTCGGGCGAGGGCATTGTGAGCGCTGAAATAGCGCCGGATATATCCTGCGAGAAGCTGCCAAGTGCTTCGCGGGCGGGTCATGGGTGAGTGCTACTGAAAATTCTTGCTAAAATCGATCGCATAGGATCGATTTTGGAGCCAAGCATCAATTACCTCACTTGTTAACGATTTTCTGTAGCTCACGTACGCGACCCGCGGGGGGAAGGTTTGCCATAAGCGGCGCTTGGGATGCCGGGGGGTGAGGGGAAGCGATCAAAATGACACCCAAGTACAAATAGGCCGCAAATTGAGGTCGCTCTTATTTTTTGATCGCAGGTCCTAAAGCTTCAAATATTGGCACGCGGTAACAGCTGCCAGGCTGGAGCGGTGGGGTTTATCCCCATCCATCTGAATGAGTGGACACAAAAGCAATTTTGTGCCCGAGGGAGACCAAACATGCTCAAGTGCCGCGAAGAATGGAGTGCCGCCAGGGCAGCAGCCGCTGGAATCGAGCGGGTGCGAAGGAGGTGGCGACCCAATATTCGACGGATTTGTGGTGCTTTGAAATAAAATAGGCCAATCCTTTTTAGTAAGGTGGCCATAATTAGCGATATGGCTGAAAAAAATATAGCCAAAGGCAAGAGCAAAAAAGCGATGACCAAAAAAGCTAGGCTAGAAAAAAAGAAAGTGAAATCATGAGTGAAGCTAGAGACCGAAAAATGAAGCGTAAGCGCAAACTCGAAGAAGAGAAAGCCATTAAAGTCATGAGAGCTTGTAGATTCAGGCGGTATGATGAGAATCGGTGAGCATTTCTTTTTTTATGCTCCTAATGTAACATGGCATTCTGAATGATTCTTGCGAAATGCCAAAGAATCAGTCTTGAAGGCATGACTCACAAAGAGCGGTCTTCAGAAAAGCTATAAATCCTGAGTATGAAGATCGTCATAGTAATTCTATTTTTAGGACCACATCTCCTGTCGCGAAAGCGTCTGCAAGCAGTGTCATTCTGCAAGCAGTGTCATATTTGAAAAGGACGGCAATGCTTCAGTTGGCAGAATTATGCACATTGCCCGGCCCGGGAGCGCGCAGAGGTCCGATCAAGGAAGAGTTAAAACTGCGCGGATGCTCTCGGCATTTTCAAGACCGCTCTTAATCATTGATTGGATATAAGCCGTGGCCGCCAATGTCAAGATTAAAAGAGCCAGAATCGCCAGGAGATCATCTGCTCTTAACCCCCAGTTCATCAGGTTTCTTTTCCGGACCGGCGGAGCAAAATCATCCAGATTGTCTAAGAGATTCATCGAAGATTTAATCGACATATTTTGCCTCCTACTCATCGGGAGATGGGATTGAACAATCGTATTCGTTGAGTTCATGCGCTCGTCTCAATCAACTTTTCAGGATTTCGCGGCTACTTTTGCCTGGAATGGACGGGTATGCAACATATGCACAACTGTTGCAGCTTGTGTGGATCATTTTGAAATTATACTATATAATCGTTAATAATTATAGTTTGTGGTTGGTTATAGCTTACATTATCTAAATTAAAATATCAAGATGAAAAAAGTCATGGACTTGGGACGTTAGGCCATCCCAAGCAAAAATCCTAATGTCTAAATATACTGCTGAATCAGCCCTTCCGGCTCGCTTACCCGGTTTCGTTCCTTATGCAGGATCTTGACCGCCGCGCCTTCAAAGTCACTCCCGTAGACCGTGGTACGCTCCTCGCGAATGGCATACATGCCCGCTTCGGTGGAGAGCGCCTTCAGTTCTGCGCCGCTCGAACCCTCGGCAAGATCGGCGATGTGCTTGAGATTCACATCGGGATCAAGGCTCATGCCGCGAGTATGGATCTTCAGGATAGCCTCGCGCGCCGCGCTGGTCGGCATGGGGATCTCGATGACCCGATCAAATCGACCGGGCCGGAGCAGAGCCGGATCAAGCATGTCCAGGCGGTTGGTAGCGGCGATGAGCTTTACCTCGCCGCGCGCGTCGAATCCGTCCATCTCGGCCAGGATCTGCATGAGGGTTCTTTGCACCTCGCGGTCTCCGCTGGTGGCACCATCCATGCGCCGCGCGCCGATGGCATCCAGCTCATCGATGAATATTATGGCGGGCGACTTGTTCTTGGCCAGCTCGAACAGCTCACGAACCAATCGAGCGCCTTCACCGATGTACTTTTGCACGAACTCCGAGCCGACAACCCGCAGGAATGTGGCGTCCGTGCTCTGGGCAACCGCCTTGGCCAGGATGGTCTTGCCGGTGCCGGGCGGGCCGTGCAGCAAAACCCCTTTGGGAGGCTCGATGCCCACAGCCGTGAAGAGATCGGGGCGCTTGAGGGGCAATTCCACGATCTCCCGGATCTCGGAGATCTGGGTATCGAGACCTCCGATCTGGGCGAACTGGACATCAGGAGCCTCTTCGATCTCCATGCCGAATACTGCCGGATCGCGGGGCGACGGCAGGACGCACATGACGGCAAAGGACTGCTGATTCAAGCCCACCTGAGAGCCGGGCTTGATCTCCTCCTCGATGAATTGGGAGAGGTTTACGACAAAACGGGGGCCCGTGCTGCTCTTGACGATGACCCTGTTCTCATCCAGGACATCGACAATGGTGCCAACGATCATGGGACCTACGCGCAGACGCTCCAGTTCGCTGCGTAGTTTGCGTGCCTCGCGCTCGAACTTCAGCTTCTGGTTCTCTATGAGCCGCTTTTCTCCTTCCACGCGGTCCTTCTGCTCTCGCAGCGCCAGATTGCGCTCTTCAAGCTGGCGCATGCGGTCCAGGATGTAGCGGGAAAAATCCGCGCCGGCCTGTGACTCGTTTATGCCTTCTCCACTATCCATAATTACAAAGATTATTAAACTCCGACCCCTATAAAGGTTTCCGAAATGACCGATAAGCAATGCGAGATTTGCGGTGCTGAGATCGCTGGCTCGCCGCAGAGGATTGTGATCGACGGCTCAGCACTGGAAGTTTGCAAGAGTTGTGCGCGCTTCGGCAAACCGGACGACAAGTGGTCTCCGGTGCCGAAGAAGATGGTTCCTGTGGAAAGAGCCTTCACAGTGACGCGACCAAAGCCTCGCGACCATTTCAGGGATTTGGTGGAGTTGGTCCCGGAGTTCGGGGCAAAGATCCGCGAGGCGCGCGAAAGCCTGGGCCTTACGCCGGAACAGTTGGGCTCAAGGATCAAGGAGAAGGCCACTCTTCTCAAGAAGATCGAGCGAGAGGAGATATCTCCGGAAGATGATATCCGCAAGAAGCTGGAAAGGGAACTGAAGATCAAGCTCACCGACCAGGTCAATGAGGCCAAACAGAGGTCGGGCAGCGGAAACAGAGGATTGACGCTGGGAGACATCGCCAGCATCAAACGGAAATGATCGCCAACGCAGCTCGATTCATCATCGGCGGAGGCGTGATCGTCTACCCGACCGAGACCGTTTACGGCCTGGGTGCCAATGCCCTGGACGAACAGGCAGTGATGAGGGTTTTTCAAATTAAGAAAAGGCCCCTTTCCATGCCGATCTTCCTGGCCGTATCCAACTTTGATATGCTGCAAAAAGTGGCGGAGGTAACAAAAGAAGATCTGGCCCTGCTCGATCAGCTCCTCCCGGGGCCCGTTTCGGTATTGGTTCCCAAAAAAAGCGTCGTGCCGGACATTCTCACCGCCGGGTCTCCCGTGGTCGGCATCAGGTATCCCGATCATGAGACCGCACTGAGGATTATCGATTTAGCCGGACCCATCACATCGACCAGCGCCAACCGCACCGGCTCGCCGTCTCCTTCCAGCTTTGCCGAAGTCTCTCGCGAGATAGCCGACCGGGTAGACGCGGTTGTGGATGGTGGAAAGTGCAGGTACTCTCAGCCTTCCACCCTGCTTGACCTTGCCAATCGAAAGGTCATCCGCCCCGGCGCCGGCCTTGATAAGGTTATGCAGGCGATATCATGAGGGCCCGCATCAGAGACT
>JAJRAT010000178.1 GCA_028682845.1 Methanothrix sp.
GCGAAATTACATTGGAGGATTTTAATGACAGGAGAGATCACACTCAAGGTTATTGAAGCTCGTCCGACGGATGTGGGACGCGGCATTGCCCGGGTTGACCCGGCGGTATTTCGCGAGAACGGCTGGCAGGCCGGCGATGTTCTCAGCATCGCGGGAAAGAAGAAGACTGCCGCCCTGATCTGGCCCGGCTATCCCGATGACACCGGAACTGGCGTGGTGCGTCTGGACGGAAACACCCGCAGAAACGCGGGCGTGAGCATTGACGACAAGGTTCCCGTCAAAGTGATACAGGCCGCAGCAGCCGACTCGGTTATCTTCGCTCCCACCGTGCCCTTGCGCATCACCGGCGGCGAGGAATACCTGAAGCGGTACATGGAAGGGCGGGTCATCGCCAGGGGAGACATCATCGAGATCTCCGTCATGGGAAGAAAGATCGAGCTGATGGCCACTCGCGTCTCGCCCTCAAAAGATGCAGTCGTAATCGGCGACAAGACGAGGATCGAAGTATCGGAAAAGCCGGCCAAGGAAGAGAAAGCCGGTCCGAGAGTGACTTACGAGGACATCGGCGGCCTCTCCGCAGAGATCAAGAAGGTGCGGGAGATGATCGAGCTGCCCATGAAGCACCCCGAACTCTTCGAGCGGCTTGGCGTGGAAGCTCCCAAGGGCGTGCTGCTCTACGGCCCGCCCGGCACCGGCAAGACGCTGCTTGCCAAGGCCCTGGCTTCGGAGACCAATGCCCACTTCGAGACATTGAGCGGCCCGGAGATCATGTCCAAGTACTACGGCGAGTCCGAGGAGAAGCTGCGCCAGCTCTTCAAGACAGCCGAGGAGCAAGCGCCTTCCATCATCCTCATCGATGAGATCGACTCCATCGCCCCCAAGAGAGAAGAGGTAACGGGCGAGGTGGAGCGCCGCGTGGTGGCTCAGCTCCTGGCCCTCATGGACGGAATGGAGGCGCGCGGAAAAGTGGTCATCATCGGTGCCACCAACCGTCCCGACTCCCTCGATCCGGCATTGAGAAGGCCGGGCAGGTTTGACCGCGAGATCGAGATCGGTGTTCCCAACCGCCAGTCCCGTCTGGAGGTCTTGCAGATCCACACCCGCGGCATGCCGCTCTCCAAAGATGTGAACCAGGAGAAGCTGGCCGATGTGACGCACGGGTTCGTTGGCGCAGATTTGGCAGCTCTGGCGCGCGAATCGGGCATGAGAGCCATCCGGCGCGTTCTCCCCGAGATCGATCTGGAGGTTGAATCGATACCTGCCGAGACCCTCAATAAAATCGAGGTCAACAACGACGATTTCCAGGATGCCTTGCGGGAGATGGAGCCCTCCGCCATGCGTGAGGTCATGGTCGAGTCGCCCAACGTCAAATGGGAAGACATCGGAGGTCTTGACGAGGTAAAGCAGGAGCTGGTGGAGTCGGTGGAGTGGCCGCTGACCTATGCCAAGCTCTTCGCTCACATGGACGCCAAGCCGCCCAAGGGAATCCTGCTCTACGGCCCGCCCGGCACCGGCAAAACCATGCTCGCCAAAGCCGTAGCCACGGAGAGCCAGGCCAACTTCATCAGCATCAAAGGCCCGGAGTTCCTGAGCAAGTGGGTGGGCGAGTCGGAAAAGGCAGTGCGTGAGACCTTCCGCAAAGCCCGCCAGGCGGCACCGTCCGTGGTCTTCCTGGATGAGATCGATTCCATTGCACCCGCTCGCGGCGGATCGACCAGCGACTCCCATGTAACGGAGCGCGTCATCTCCCAGATCCTGACCGAGCTGGACGGTCTTGAGTCCCTGAACAGCGTGATCGTCATCGCTGCCACCAACAGGCCGGACATTATCGATTCCGCGTTGCTGAGGCCGGGGCGCTTCGACCGGCTCATCGAGATCGGTCTGCCGGACGAGAAGGCACGACTGCAGATATTGAAGATCCATGCCGGCAAGAAGCCCCTCGCCGATGACGTCTCCCTGGAGGACCTGTCCAAGAGGACCGAGAAGTACTCCGGTGCGGATCTATCCGCCGTGGTCAACGAGGCGGTGATGCTCGCCATCAGAGAGTGTGTCCTGGGCGGCAAGGCCAAGGAAGATGCGAACATGTGCGACTACAAGATCGAGAAGAAGCACTTCGACGAGGCCATGAAGAAGGTTCACCCCACGGCTGCGGAGGAGGATTTCTACAAGAAGTTCGCCGGGGCCAAGGCATTCTAAAGGCCCCGCAAATTTTTTATTATGTTTTACGTCTCCAATCGCATCATTGCGGGAAGATTGCTTTAAGATTAAGGCGGCAATCCGGCGCAGGAGCAATTGAAGATCGAATCGGAATTCAGGCCGACCCGATCCGATTGGGACATATCGCTAAAGCCGCCCTGGCAGCAGGGAAGCCATCCGTCTTCGACTCTATTGCGGTTAACGAAGTCATCCATGTTCACTTTGATTCTTATGGTTTGCTGGCCGATGTAGTCCTCCGATATGAATACATCAGGCTTTTGCGGAGTGATTCCTTTGGAGGGATAACCGGAGGGCGCGCCCTTCGCAAAGCCAAGATGAGTCAGGCTGCCTGTCGAGTCCATGTTCAGAGCATAAAAGCTGGAGCGATTCAGGGATTTGGTAACGAATAACTGCGACGATGTGATGTCTGCATGAATCATAGTCCGATTGAGATTGGTTCGATACAGGCTCTCTTTATTCAAATTCCAGGAATCAATCGACGTGGTTGCGATGTCGCCGTTGTTGTCGTAGAATTCTTTATTGTGCACTTTTGGACCACTGTAGGACATCTTCTTGTAATTGGCATAAGCGGAAGGCCAGAATTCATCAGAATCGATACTAGCAGACTCTTTAATAACAGGAACCAGGATAAAATTTGACGGGTTCAGGGGATCAGGAACGCTGATATATTCAGTGGCGCTGGCCAGCTCGAGATAGATCGACACCGGGCCTTCCATAGTCTGAAGGCGCTGCTTCTCGTCAATCGATAGGCTTCCACCTCGAACTGCAGAAGACTGTTCATTGGAATTGATTCCTGCGATATTCGTAACCCGGTTGAATCTGGTGAAATTTCCATTTCCAGATACGCTTCCATCCAGGCTGAAGGTCATATTGTGGGTCTCTCTGGTGAGGTAGAACGCAGGTCCGCCATCCACCTGAGCAACGATGCGATACCCGATTGTAGCATCGGACGATCCGATCGCCAACAGCAAAATAGATAGTAATGACAGGCAATGTATCAATCTGGATGTCAAATCCTGATCCCTCCTAAATGATCTCAATAGCGGTCTAATTCGGACATATTGAGTGTTCTATCGGATAAAATATAACAGTTTTGGTTGAAAAATCTTGTTAATGTTACGGAGATGAAGTTCTAAACTGCACTAATAATGAATCGTACTTATTAACAGTAGCCAATTCGCCCATTGGTTTTTGCTCACAGTTGTCATTATTCAAATATCGAATGAATCATTAGCTTAGCCGGTAGACTTGAATTAGCGATGCCTTTCCGGATCAATTAATCCGTCCTGTCGGGAAGATTAAAAAAATGCAAAAAAGCTGTAAAGTCTGAAAAAAAATATCAGAACCATTTTGCAATCATAGACATAGTATAGCTCTGCTGTTGACTAATGCTGTCCGGCATGGTGATCTTCACTGTCTTGAAGGACATCGGATAGCTATCCTCAGGAATAGTTTGTACCTCGAAAACCGCCTCCTTCGTGTTTGTATAGAACGGTGTGAATTTTATTCCTGCAAGGATAGGGCCGCTCGAAACTTGGGGCAGAGACAGAAGCTGGTAATTGTCGTTAGACAGAATGCTGAGCGAGGTTGCCAGAGATGCACTCTCTGATTTCAAGTTTATACTGTCCGAAAACGTGTGGTCTGCACCTTCGGTATCCGTTAGCTCAAATGCGTCAGAATCCACCAATGCAGTCTTTCCTAAGTGCTGAGTTTCTATGTGGGAGATGAACGCGTTTTCCATCTCGTCCAAAGAGATGCCGGAGCCCTGAGAATTGATCGAACCTGGTGTGATGACGGATTTATCGGTATAAATGCTATTCTGAGTCAAGATCTCCTTTGCCACTGAAGAATCGGAATTCGCGTAGGAAGAATCCAATTCTCCATTCACGATCTTGGTGGCAACGCCCATCGACATGGCTATGTCGTCGTATGAACCAACACTCTTCGACCAGCGGAAGGACCCGGATTTCGTCTCTACTGACGCGTCCACATTATTTGCATCATCCCCTTCCTGAACTGCGGTTATCGTATCGGTGAATTTGCCGTCCGAACTGGTGGATGCCCCGGCTCCGGCGGAATAGATGGAATATGGATAATCAGCGAAGCCGCTATAAGGCAACAGTATGGCGGAAGACGCATAATTGGCATTCTCAACGCTTACGCTCTCGCTAACTGATGAACCGGAATTGTACAGCGTGATGCCAACGCTGACGCTGGCATCGGCGTTAGAGGCGGCAGCAAGGAGAAACAGAGAGCAAACCAACGCAACTCTCTCTAACGATTTTTTATCGGATTTCATCTTGAATCAACTCCCCAATAATTAGATCGGAATCCTGCCCTCGTTTAATCCACCAATAGCACTGAGTTGGTGCTGAGAGTGCCCGTGTAGTCCATGCCGCATTCATCGATCGAATTTATGTAGTCAAATCCGTTCTCCCATGCAAAGCCCGGCAATGTCGATATTGCCTGATCATAAGTCTCTTCGGTCAGTGTATCCCCCTTGGTGTCGCTCTTAGCGGCAAAGTTGAATATCTCGTCACCTATCGATACGATGTTTCGGTTATAGCCGCCGGACGTGTCGCCGGATGCCTCGCACCCTGCGATCTGTTCAATGACGAATAAGTAAGGCATGACAGTACAGGAGTGAGTTTGAAATATCGAGCTTCGATAACCGTTTTCCGTAGGATAAGTCTGCGTCAGTGCGGCCATCATTCCGAAGGCTTTGGCCCCGGTTGCCAGTGTGGTCGCTTCAGAATTTATCGAAACCGTCCGGTCGTCATTCAACTGGAAAGTGCTCTCGGTCTCAAAATCGAGGGTTGTCTTATCCTCGCCGTCTGCGCTGGTCGAGATCGTGTATCCCCCACCAATATCTTTAATCGACTCCGGCGGTTTGAAGAATACATTGGTCTGAGTAATTGTACCAACGCTGGTTTTAACCGTACCAGAACCTCCTAATGCCTCAGTCGATAATAATAGCACTACAAATATGGCTACCAGTATCGTCTTCATCTATTCTTTCCCCCGTTATCAACTAGTGATTTCAAGTCTGAACCGTTGCTTTTGTTCGCCGATTTTTTCTTGAAGATAACAATTACACTCTGGATGCAAATTTAATAAATTAACAAGAATAGCGGATTAGAAGGAACCAAACGAAATATCAATTATAACAATTTCATATTATCTGTCATCCGTACCAATATCTCGAAAATGATGTCTGCAATATCGTATCTCGAAACCATTTTTTCCCAAGAACATGGCTTCGCAATTCCGGCCTATTTGGAACATGCGGTGACGGCTATTCTCCGATGCTGCAATAGTCTTTGCTGCCTGCAATCTCCAAACATCATGCACCGAACACGGGCGTTTTTAAAAAAAAGAGTGTGCTTGCTCGCTAATATGCGTTTCCTTCTGCGTGGGATTGAGCTGTTGCATAGGCGCTATTGTCAGTTACAAATGCAAAATCTTTGGTGTAAGTTTCTGTTTGAGCCATGTTTGGCCCCTGCGAATAAGCAAATGCATTGGAATATCCGTCTGCCAGAGCAAAGCTATCTATCACGGCATATGCCTGTCCTGTAGATCCGGACATTGAAACGGGATCTGTTTTGGCATCGTTCCAGGTCCAGGTCGAAGTCCAGGCTATCGAATACGGATCATAGTTCTTGAGGCTGACGGCCCCGGCATCCGCAAATGCATCGGCGGTTCCCTTTGCGGTCGGCTTGCTTTTATCCCCGCCAGAATTTGCAGATGCCGAGGCAATCAGACTCAGCCCCAGGATCAATACGACTAACAATATTTTTTTCCTTTTCATATCTATTCTTTCCCCCTAATCTTCCCTCCGCAGATTTCCAAAGTTATTCATTTAATTCAGAGGGAACACCATGATTCAGTTATGCTTCTTTGTCTAATAAAAACTTAGGAAATCAGGGTAAGAGACTGGATTATGAATCA
>JAJRAT010000071.1 GCA_028682845.1 Methanothrix sp.
AACATCGAACACGAGACTTGAGGTATATCCTTGAGTCTCAGGGTGGTTTAGTCAGCCCACCAGACGCGACACGACTTTTTACGTAGTCGCAAGCCCCGCACTTTAGGGCGGGGTAGTTGACATTGTCAGCGTCATCATATCCCATGCCGTCTCCGTCGGCACGCCGGAGAGATTCGCCACAATCTCGGCCATCTCATCTTCATACCCTTGCGCTTGCGGGTACAGGTGAGTGAGAACCACTCGTTTTGCTGCGCAGCCGCTGAGCATTTCGCCGAGCTTTCGCGGTGTGGTGTGGTTGGTGACATCGAAGGGCTCCGGGAAGGAGCACTCGTGAATGAGCAGGTCCGCCCCATGGGCGAGCGCGGCCACACGCGCACAGGCTTCGGTGTCGCCCGAATAGACAACTACTTTTTCCTCTGCCTCGATGCGGTAGGCGAGGGCTGTCACGCTGTGGCGCGCCTCTTCGGCAAAGATGTCGAATCCCTTGACGGAAAACGAATCCATGGGCATAAGCTCATGAACCGCGATCTGCATCCGTCCAAGGTTGGGATAGCCGCTTTTCATGATCTTCAGATAGACATCCGTTCCCTCCGGTCCATAGACCTCGAGCCCTGGAAGCTCGGAGAGATAGCGGGCATTGGCCAGGGCCAGCAAGTCTGAGACATGGTCGAGGTGCAGGTGCGTTAAAACAACCGTGTCCAGAGCTTCCAGGCTCGTCCCGGCCTGGTCCAGACGGATCAAGGTTCCAGCACCGCAGTCGAAGAGCAGTGGTCTTTCATTCTCGATCAGGATCGCCGCCTGGGACCGCCCAGGCTGAGGGATGCCGACGCCGGTGCCAAGAAGCGTGACCTTGAGGCTCATGCGGCTATGATCTTGGTGCTATGAGTAAATAATGATATTCATCTATTTGCTCTTTGCATCCCTCAGATTCAAGGAAGCTTCCCGGAACATTCTTCTCCATCTCGCAGTATAGAATCATAGAATCAGTATTCGAGAGATGATGGCATGACAAATGAGCATGACCGAGTGTGCCCCTGGCAGCGTGCGCGGTTCCTTGATAATTGGATTCGAAAAGCCGTCCACAATCCGGCCAAGATTATTGGAAGATATATCGAAGAAGGCCAGACCGTCCTGGATCTAGGCTGCGGTCCCGGCATGTTCTCCCTGGCTATGGCCGAAATGGTAGGCGAAGGAGGAAAGGTGATCTCTGTGGATATTCAGGATGAGATGCTCCAGATTTTGCGGCAAAAGAGCGAACGCGCCGGGATGCGTTCTCGCATCATCCTGCACAAAGCTCAGCCGGAAAAGATAGGCATCTTTGCGAAGGTGGACTTCGCCCTTGCATTCTACATGGTCCATGAGGTTCCCGACAGGGCGGGATTTCTAAAAGAGGTTGCGGCGGCGATCAAGCCCCAGGGAAAATTTTTAATTGTCGAGCCGAATTTTCATGTCTCAAAGACCTCCTTTGAAGAGACAATCAATATTGCAGAGTCGAGCGGATTGAGCCTGATCTCCCGGCCCAATGTGCTCTTCAGCCGGGCGGCTCTCATGCAAAAAAGACCGATTCACACATCGGCTGGAGCTTGAAGCGCAGGTATTTTTTAGATGCAAAATTTCAGGGGCGAAATTCTCGCCGGAAAATCCTGGGTTGGGTTTAAGTATCTGCAAAACGGTTTCATTCCACAGTTCTACTCAAATAAAATTCAAGGTGAACAGTTTTGCAGCCAAGCGTCGTCAAGGATATGGCTCTTGCCAAGGAAGGCGAGAAGCGCATCGAATGGGCGAGAAGGCATATGCCCGTCCTGGATAGCATCAAGCAGGAGTTTGAGAAAGAAAAGCCCCTCAAGGGCGCAAGGATCGTTGCCTGCCTGCACGTCACCGTGGAGACGGCCAATCTGATCACCACCCTCGTGGCAGGCGGAGCCGAGGTTGCGGTCACCGGCTCAAATCCCCTGTCAACGCAAGACGAGGTCGCAGCGGCTCTGGCAGCTCGCGGGCTACACGTCTATGCCTTCCGGGGTGAGAACGAGAAAGAGTACTACGACTGCATCAAGAAGGCCCTGGACCTTAAGCCCAATGTGAGCCTGGACGACGGAGCCGACACCATCGCCATCATCCACAAGGAGCAGCCCGAATTGGCAGCGCAGATGTTCGGCGGCTGCGAGGAGACCACTACCGGAGTGGTGCGGCTGCGGGCGATGGCCGCAGACGGCGCGCTTCTTTATCCCGTCGTCGCCGTGAACGATGCCGAGACAAAGATGATGTTCGACAACCGCTATGGAACGGGCCAGTCCACTCTGCACGGCATCATGCAGGCCACCAACTTCCTCTTCGCAGGCAAGACTGTCGTGGTGGCCGGCTACGGCTGGTGCGGCAGAGGATTTGCCCTTCGGGCCCGCGGCCTCGGAGCAAACGTCATCGTGGTGGAGATCGAGCCCAGGAAGGCTCTGGAAGCGGCTATGGACGGGTACCGGGTCATGCCGATGCTGCAAGCCGCTCCTTTGGGCGATCTCTTCGTCACACTCACCGGCGACATCAACGTGGTCCGGGCAGAGCACTTCAAGCTGATGAAGGACCAGGCAGTCCTTGCCAACAGCGGCCACTTCAATGTAGAGATCGACATCCCCGCTCTGGAGAAGCTGGCGGCGGAAAAGACCGATGTGCAAAACAACGTCGCCGAGTACAAGCTCAAGGACGGGCGCAGGCTCTACCTGCTGGCTGAAGGCCGGCTGATCAATTTGGCTGCAGCTTACGGCCATCCCCCGGAGGTCATGGATATGTCCTTCGCCAACCAGGCGCTGGCTGTGCGCTACATTGTGGAGCACGGCAAGAATCTGGAGAAGAAGGTCTATGCCGTGCCGGTAGAGATCGACCGGCGCGTGGCCGAGCTGAAGCTGGCGTCCATGGGCCTGGAAATCGAGAAGCTCACGCCCGAGCAGGACAAGTACCTGCATAGCTGGCAGATGGGAACCTAAAAAAGGGGTGATGGGCCAATGGATCTGCGCAAAGATAGTCTTGAGGCATATCTGAAGAGCCTTTATGGTGAGAAGCTGCAGCTTGTAAGCACACGCAAGATGGGCGAGACCATTCCCACCACGGAGGACGTGAAGGGCTTCGGCTACGGATCGCCGCTCCTGGTGGAGTATAGGATCGGCGAGCAGCCGGGCTCGGCGGTCATCTCCACCATGCGGGTGCAGCACGGATTCGGCCACGATCACTTCACCGACCGGGCCAGGATCCTGCTGTGGCAGAATTCGACCTTTGCCAAGCTCCCCAAGCACGTCGCCTCCCTGGACGCGGGCTACTTCGGAAAAAACGGGAGAATGGTTTCGGTAGGCGACGCCCGTGAGTTCTTCCTGCTCATGCCGAAGATCGAGGGGAAGGAGTATTTCTTCGACCTGGAGCGGGTCAAGGAGAACGGTGCTACGGACCTGGACTATGACCGGGTAGTGGCACTGTCCGATTACCTGGCGCAGATCCATAAGGTCAAGTACGACTGCCCGCCGCTTTACCTGCGCAAGATCCGGGAGACTGTGGGAGACGGAGAGTGCATATTCGGCATCCTGGACGACTATCCGGATAATCCCGGCTTCCTGGACCCAGATGAGCTGCGCGAGATCGAAAAGATCTGCATAGATTGGCGCTGGATGCTAAAGAGCAAGACGGGACGGCTTTGCCAGGTGCACGGCGACTTCCATCCCTGGAATATCATGTTCCGGGAGGGCACCGACTTCACCGTTCTGGACCGCAGCCGGGGCGAATGGGGCGAGGCGGCGGACGACATCACCGCTATGGCCATGAACTACATCTTCTACTCCGTCCAAAAGAGCCTGCGCTTGACTGGTGACCTGAAGGATCTCTTCGAGCTGTTCTTTGAGAACTATCTGGAAAAGTCCGGCGACGAAGAGCTTTTGGAGGTCATCGCACCGTTCTTTGCCTTCCGCGCAACCGTAGTGGCCAGCCCCACCTGGTATCCGCTTCTCTCCGATGATGTGCGAAGGGCGCTCTTCAACTTCCTGGAGAACGTCATGGCTTCCAAGAAGTTCAACTACAGGGACGTGAACGGCTATCTGGCCTGAGGCACGAACATCGAGAAAAAATGCGATCAATGCGCCACAATTGATCGCAAGTGATTATTTTTTGGGCGATATATTTGAATTGAAAAAATCAAATGTTTGGATGAAATAATCGAAATGAAGACCTATGCGTTTGAACTATCCGGAGAGCATGAAACCCTGCCGAGGAGCGAAGCGATTGCGCTGGCGGAGATCTACTCCACCGGATTTCGAGAGACTGCATTTTTTGATCAGTGCCTCATAATCGAAGCCGATGATCTCGATCTCGAAATGCTGGGAAAACGTCTGGCGTTGACCCATCGCATCATCGAGGTTTTAGCCATCTGCGACGCTTCCACGCCCGGCTCTCTGGCGGAGGCGGCAAGCAGCATTCCCCTGCCCCGGAAAAAGTACAAGGTCAGAGCCAGGCGTATCAAAGACAGCCTGCCCAAAGCCGACGAGGTGGAGCGCGAGGTGGGGCGATACCTCTTTCGCCGGGGTTATCAAGCCGACCTGAAGAACCCGGAGATGGTGCTGAGGGCCATTATCACGGATGGCAAGATTATCATCGGCCTTGAGGCCGCCAAGACGGATCGCAGCTCATTCGAGGGCCGCAGACCCCACCTCAAGCCCTTCTTTCACCCCGGCGTGCTAATGCCCCGCATGGCGCGATCTCTGGTCAATATCTCTCAGGTACGAGCAGGCGAAAGGCTGCTCGATCCCTTTGCCGGAACCTGCGGAATCCTGATCGAGGCCTGCCTGATCGGCATCGAGGGCGTGGGGATCGAGGTGCAAAGCAGGCTGGTGAAGGGAGCTTCCTGCAATCTCTCCGGCCTGGAGTGCAGCCTGATCTTGGGCGACGCCAAGCGCCTGCCTTTCCATGATTCTTGCCTCGACGGAGCGGTTTTGGACACGCCCTACGGAAGATCGGCGAAGATCGAAGCCGAATCCAAAGAACATCTATTGGTCGAGAGTCTATCCGAACTGTATCGTGTGGTCAAACCCGACAGGAGGATGATTATTTTGGCAGATCGGCCAATTGATGGCCTCCTGACAGACGCAGGATTTGAGATCCTTCAGAAACATACGGATCGGGTTCACAGAAGCCTGACAAGGCATATCTTCATCTCAGTGAGGAGGCATAATAGCAAAGCACAACAGTATCGATAAAGATTAGCTATTAATAGTTCAAGAATTCCTTTACCATTTCGCTATGGGATCTTCCGCAAGTGACAAATACGACCTGGCCGAGTCGGATCTGAAATCATTTACCAGGTCGTCGATTAGAACAAAGGTTATGCTTGCGCTCATGGACAAAGATATGACGGCAAGCGATCTCGAAAAGGCCATGATCATCAGGACATCAACCATACTTCACTCGATAAAAGACTTAATGGAAAGCAACCTGGTGTACAAGACTGCGCAGGGCTATGCCCTCACCAATGTGGGGCGGATGCAGGCGTTGATGCTCGGCGAACTGGTGAACACCATAATTGTGTTGAATGATCATCGGAATTTCTGGCTAAGTCACGACATGAGCGGAATACCGCAGGATATTCAGAAAAAGATATCCTTGCTCGGTCAATCGGAATTGATACGAGATTCTCCGGAGACACCCCTTCGATCGCTGGAATATTTTATTCAAGAATTGTTGAGATCCCGTAACGTATTTGGAGTTTCACCAAATACGCTGACAGGATATGCGGATACTATCGCCGAAGTCGTCGAAAACGGCGCGGATGTTGAGCTGATATTGACAGCCCCCGTCCTGAAGATCGTGGTCTCTGAGAATAGAGATATGCTCTCAAAGCTTTTGAATCATGAAAACTTTAAACTCTATCGCATCGATAGAGACGTTCGAGTGGCATTTACTGTAACAGATTCGCTATTGAACCTGGGATTATTCCGGCACGACGGAAGCTACGATCTTGGCAGCGACCTCATTTGCAAGGGAGAAGGAGCTGTTAAATGGGGACGGCTTCTTTTCGAATATTATAGGAACGCTTCGGTTCGTTTAGATAACATTTAGCATTTGCGCCCCAAAATTGCGGGAGAATCAACTTAGT
>JAJRAT010000163.1 GCA_028682845.1 Methanothrix sp.
GTGGTAATCGTCGCCGATCCCAGGATCACCTCGACCTCCTGGATGGCGGACATTCATCTGCGCATCAAACCCGGCTCGGACATCGACCTGATGAGAGGAATGATGAAGGTCATCATGGACGAGGGGCTGGCCGATGAGGAGTTCCTCAAGAACCGCACCGTCGGATCGGAAGAGCTTCTAAAGAGCCTGAAGGAATTCACGCTGGAAGAGGCCGCGGAGAAGACCGGCGTGCCGACTGCGGATATCATCCGCGCGGCGAGAGCTTATGCCCTTTCTCCCGCGTCCGCTGTTCTCTATTCGATGGGCATCACCCAGCATGTCTGCGGCACGGACAACGTCAAAACCTGCGCCACGATGGCGCTGCTTGCCGGTCACGTGGGAAGGCCGGGAGCGGGCGTGTGGCCCATGCGCGGCCAGAACAACGTGCAGGGAAATTGCGACATGGGCGGAATGCCCGAATTTTATCCAGGTTACAAGAAGTCCATCGATCCCGCCACCATTGAGTTCTTCAAGAAGGGCTGGAACGTCCCCGAGCTGCCGATGGGCCCCGGCCTGACATCGACGGAGATGAACGAAGCGGCACTGGACGGCAGGCTCAAGTTCCTCTACATCACCGGCGAGGACCCGGTGGTCTGCGATGCCAATGTCAAGAGGACCCGCCAGGCCCTGGAGAGCCTGGACTTCCTGGTGGTGCAGGAGATCTTCATGACCCCCACAGCCAGGATGGCCGATGTGGTTTTGCCCGCGGCGGCCTGGGCGGAGAAGGACGGAAGCTACACATCGATGGAAAGGCGCGTGCAGTGGATCGACAAAGCCGTGGAGGCTCCCGGCGAGGCCAAGGAAGGCCTGTGGATTATGTGCCAGATCGCCAGGCGCATGGGCCTTGATTTCCCCTATGAGAATGCTGCCCAGGTTTTGCAGGAGATCAACCGTCTCGTTCCGCAGTACGGCGGCATGACGCTGGAGAGGATCTCAAAGATCGGCGGCCTGCGCTGGCCCTGCCCGGATGTGAATCACCCCGGCACGGACATCCTGCACACTCAGAAGTTCTCGACTCCCGACGGCAAAGCGAGGATGGCCACCGTCACAAACACGCCGCCGGGCGAACAAGTCAGCGCCGAGTATCCCATCCTGCTCACCACTGGCAGAATCGTGCTGCATTACAACGGCGGCTCCATGACCATGCGCAGCATCTCTCTGGAAGAGCGCGAGTCGGAGCTTTATATCGAGATCAATCCCGAAGATGCGGCACGCCTCAAGCTCGCAGACGGAGACATGGTCGTCGTGACCACGCGCCGGGGCGAGGCTGAAGCCAGGGCCAGGGTCACGGAGAAGGTCAAGCCCGGAGTGGCTTTCATGCCCTTCCACTGGCACGGCACGAATATCATCACCTCGGATGCTCTTGATCCGGTATCAAAGATCCCGGAGTACAAGATGGCAGCCTGCCGGATCGAGGCCAAAGCTTAAGGCCGAGACCAAAAGCAGAGTCATGAGCAAGGACTAAAAAGCAATGATCCGAGCAGGAACCAAAGACAGGATCATAGCATAGACCAAACGAGGATCGAAGCCAGGACCAAAAGCAATGATCCAAGCAGGAACCAAAGCTAGGATCGAAACAGGGCCAAAAAACAGGGATCGAGATACCGCAGCAAAAGTTCCAGGGATTTCGATCCTCTAATTTGCTTTTTTCAGAACAGTTGCACAAATTGGCTGCATCAGCTTTTTTCTTGCGACGGCGGGCAAATTCTCATATGCCGACTCCCTCACGAGCCGGGTCTGCAATGCACCTGATCCAGCCACCGCACCAGCATCTCCTCTAATTCTCTTCGCTGGACGGGCTTGGCGATAAAATCATTCATCCCGGCCTCCAGACATCTTTTCTTGTCCCCGGCCATGACTGAGGCCGTCATGGCTATTATGGGAATGTCGCGATTGAGGGCCGCAGATTCATCCCGACGAATGCGGCGAGTGGCCTCGAAGCCGTCCATCTCGGGCATCTGGCAATCCATCAAGACCAGGTCATAGGGAATCGACTGAAGAGCTTTGAGAGTCTCCAGGCCGCTGGCGGCTGTGTCCGATCGAAATCCCATCTTCTTGATCATGGCCTGTGCTACTTTCTGATTTATGGGATTGTCTTCCGCCACCAAAATGCGAACGGCATGCTTTGCATCTCCCGGAGATGATGCACTCGTGGCAAAACCACCTGAAGATGACCCACCGGGAAGTTTGGCGGCGACGGCAGCCTGACGGTCGGCCCCTTCATTTCTTTCGGCGGCATCATTTCTCTCGGCCCGAGCCGATGAGTGCACCTTGTTTGTGGAGTCTGTTGCCGAGGCGGCCTGTTGCCTTCCAAAGAGGGCTGTGAACCAGAAGGTAGAACCCTTCCCCTCTTTGCTCTCCACTTCGATCCTGCCGCCCATCAACTCCGCCAACTGCTTGCAGATGGCAAGCCCAAGACCGGTTCCACCATATCTGCGCGTCGTCGAGCTGTCCACCTGGGTGAAGGGCGAGAAAAGAAGATGCATACGGCTTTGTGGAATTCCTATGCCGGTATCGCTCACGGAAAAGCGAATAATTGCATCATTGCCGCTCTTGCCGATATTTCCTCCCGTATTATTTTTCCATTCGCCGATCTGGTTTTCCTTTTCCAAAGAGACATTCACGGCAATTCTGCCGCAGGATGTGAACTTCACGGCGTTGGAGAGAAGATTGACCAGGATCTGGCGCAGCTTTCCCTGATCTCCGCAGAGCAGCAAAGGAACATCAGGTTCTATGGAATATGACAGTTCCAGCCCCTTCTCGCGGGCTCCGACCGCCGGAAATCCAATCGCCTCCTGCAGCGTTTGAGCGAGATCGAAGTCCAAGACCTCCAGCGTCATCTTGCGGGCCTCGATCTTGGAGAAATCGAGGATGGAATTGATGAGAGAAAGGAGCGCCTCGCTGCTGACGCGGGCAATTCTGGCGTATTCAAGCTGCTCCTCGTCCAGCTTCGTCTCCAAGAGCAGCCCGGTCATGCCGATGATGCCGTTCAAAGGCGTGCGAATTTCATGGCTCATGTTGGCCAGGAATTCGGACTTGGCGCGGTCTGCCTTTTCTGCCGCATCTTTGGCCAGAACCAGAGCATCCTGCGCGTTCTTCAGCTCTGTGATATCGTCAAAAATCATGCAGAATCGCTCCGGAGTCTTCCAGGGACGGTAGACATGGCAGTGACAGTGCTTTCCGGTCTGCTTGAGGAATATGTCGAATGTCAGCGGCTCGCCGGTCATGGCCACCCGGCCATAGTTTTCGATCCAAGAGGAGTCGGTGTCCGGCCAA
This sequence comes from Methanothrix sp., assembly GCA_028682845.1. Lineage (GTDB taxonomy): Archaea > Halobacteriota > Methanosarcinia > Methanotrichales > Methanotrichaceae > Methanothrix. The sequence goes on from JAJRAT010000163.1 coordinate 3,316, forward strand.
ACCTCATGCACCGTCTTGCCGAGCACATCTTCGGATCTTACGCCTGCAATACGCTCGTAAGCGTCGTTGATGTACTCGAACCGGTAGCTCAAAAACTTGCCCTGGCTGTCGAATACTGATTTGCAGACGACGAAGGCGTTCATCATGCTGCGAAGCATCCATGCCAGCTCCTCGGACCTTGCCCAGATCAGCTCTCTTGCTCTCTTTCGCTCGGTGATGTCCGACTGGGTGCTGATGAAGCGCAGCGGTCTGCCGTCCTCCGTTCGCTCCATTACTTTTCCGCGATCGAGAACCCATTTGTAGCTGCCGTCTTTGCATAGGACCCTGTGCTGGTTGTGATAGATGCCGGTCTCGCCGCGCAGATGCCTTTGCAGCTCGGTGTGGCACATCTCCCGGTCATCCGGATGCAAACGCCGGTCCCACTCATCGAGAGTGTCTCCGATCTCCTGCGGCTCATACCCCAGCATCGCGATCCACTGGGGAGAGTAGAAGACCCTGTTAGTTCTTCCGTTCCAGTCCCATAACCCGCTTCCCGCACCTTCCAGAGCGAATTGCCAGCGCGCTTCGCTCTCCTGCATGGCCTCTTCAGCCTTCTTTCGCTCGTTGATGTCGCTGGTGATGCCGTAGATCCCGATCCGTCCATCCGGTTGAGGGCAGGCCGAGCCCCTGGAATAGACCCAAAGATGGCTTCCGTCCGCCCTCTGCAACCGGTACTCTACGGCATCCTCCCTTGCCTTTCCACGCACAATCCGAGAAAAGAACCGCCGCAAAGCCCGCCTGTCGTCGGGATGGACATAGCAAAAATATTTCTTAAAGCTGTTTTGGATAGTGCCTTCCGGCAGGTCCAGCATCCTGTCCACTGCCGGCGAGATGTACTCTCCTGTACGCCTTCCCGCAGGATCGGCATCAAAGCGCCAGAGGACATCAGAAATGCCAGAAACCAGTTGCAGAATATCGACTTCTTGGCCACTAGACCGATGACCGGTTTCTGGATGTCCGTTTTCTAAATGTCCGTTTTCTAAATGACCATTTCTCAGATGACTATTTTTCAAATGACCGTTTTCTAAAGGACAGTTTTCTAAATGATCATTTTCTAAATGACGGTTTTCCGAATGACCGCTTTCAGAATGACCGCTTTCCCGATGGCTCTTTTCTGGATACTCGTTTTCATCATCTCTCGATAGGGACCTGGTCGGCATCGGCTCGGCAGCGCATCTCAGGTCAGTGGTATCGTTCTGCATCGTCATCACGAAAGACCGGTTCAACGAAGACTGAACGTGGCTGTCCTCCAGAGAAGTTCGACATGCTTGATCATCGAGGCGCAAATCGTCAGATTCATTTTCGGCATCACATCTATCCGTTGTTCATTGCCATTCCCAGCTATTTTAAGTAAGTATGATATCATTAGTAATAAATCTTTTCGTTTTAGTAATATCGTAATGCTGCGCGGACCATCCAAAGATTCGTGCTCATTTCAGCTTTGCCGGGGCAGGTCACCGCCCTTTTTTGGCGTGTCTCTTCGCGCCCATCATGTAAAGCCTAATATGCAAAGGCGCTCTAATCATTGTTCCATGTTCAAGCTCGGAGAGTATTACGAAGATGAAGCAAAGCCGATCATGAAGTACCTAAACGAGGCAGGAATAAAGGCGGAGGTCAGGACCTACACCTGCGCCTCATCAGACTGCTCCGAATACCTGGAAGGCACGATCGGCGAGCTGGATGGAGAAGTGCTTGAGATTGAGGAATTCAAGCAATTCCTTGACGCAACCAGATCCGCGTTCGCCAAAGGCGCAACCCCGGAAAATTTTAAGGAGATGCTATTCACCGAGTTGGACCCGTCCTGGAGAGAGAAAAAAGAGAGATGCGACAAACTCTTCGAGCACCTGGAGGAATGCGCCCCGGAAGATGAGGATGGAAACGCCGAAGATGCGCATGTGTGCGCGGAAGGATGCTCCGAAGGGTGCACGAGCTGCGACGAGCATCAGAACCTGGATGAAGACGACTCTGCGCTGACGGACATGGCGAGGCTGATCTTTGCTTATGATTTTGCCCTCGGCCTGCTCTCCCGAAACAACATTGAATCCGCCGAAGATGCCAAGAGCAACCTGGAAGATCCGGTCCTGCGCATCATGGTCGATTCCGATGAATATGACGGCGATCTGCCCGTTAAACAAACGGTTACTGTGGATCTCAATACTGTCTCGGAGATCTATGTCGACGAATTCACCACACCCCTTTTCGAAGAGCTTGAGGAGGGATTCGAGGAAGAGTACCCTGAAGAGGCCCTCCACCTCATGTCTCTTGGAATGCTCATCAAGGACCTGGCAGAGGAGCCGTCTCCGGGAAAGATAGACATGGAGACATTTTCGGAGAGGCTGACACTGCAAATGGAAAATGACGGAGAAATTTTGATTGTGGATGGATCGGATACCGCCGATGAGATAGCCCGAATCCTGGAGAAGAACGATGTGATCAAACACAAAGGCGATACTATCAAATGGAAGGCCTGAGGCCAAAGTCGCCGAAGGATTATTTCTAATTTTTTATATTTTGTGTTGCGTTTAGATCATTGTGGCTACGTTTAGATCATTGTGGTTGCGATCATTGGCGTTTTGTGATTTTGCGACTTCTCAGCCGTTTTGTATTTTTTCTTTCCATAAATTATTATATTCTGCGAAGTCTGCTCCGCATTCCAGCCTTCGAGATCCGCGCCCGCCAATTGGAGCCGAGCTTCATGAAGAGTGTAGGAAGCATCGACAGAGCAGAGATACGCTCGTCTCATTCCCTTTTGCAGCCCA
>JAJRAT010000081.1 GCA_028682845.1 Methanothrix sp.
ACGGTATCATCGGTTGAGATGGTGGTCGTGCTCTGGCCGTCCACAACTACCAATGCCTCTTTATTGGGCATCTTGAGCTTGACCTCGATGATGCTCTTGCCGGGAATCACCCAGGGACGGCTGGAGAGTTTAAATGGGGCCATGGGAACCATCACAATGGCGTCCACGCGCGGATCGACGATGGGGCCGCCCGCAGACATGGCATAAGCGGTCGAGCCGGTTGATGTGGCGATGATGACCCCGTCCGCCCGAAAGTCCTCCATGAGCGAGCCGTCCACGATGACCTCAAACTCGATCATCTTGGCGGGGCTGGCGGTCATGAGAGCAACCTCATTGGTGGCAGGGGGCAGGCACATCCCGTTCAAGAGCACCTTGAGCCTGGAGCGTTCATCCACCTCGAAGCCCGTGATGAGCTGCCCAATGGTCTCAAAGGCGTCTTTCGGCTCGACGTCTACCAGGAACCCCAGAGTGCCCATGTTAATGCCCAGAATCGGCAGTGGATCAACCATCTTGTGAATGGTGCGAAGGATGGTCCCGTCTCCGCCCACGGAGATTATGAAATCCACATTCTGCCGCTCCATCTCTTCCACGGTCGAGCCTTGAGTGCCGATCAGGGGCGCAATCTCCTGGTCCACGAAAACCTCCGACTTCGTCTCGGACCTGAGCCAGTCTATGAACACCGCCGCTAACTGCACGGACTCCGGCTCATGCCTGGACACAAAGCCGATCTTAATGACAACCACCACCGACGAGCTGCAGCAATTCCCTGTGCTGCAAGCCGTTCGAGCCGATCAGCTCTCTCTTCTGCCACATGTTTCCGTCCAGGTGAAGCTCGTTTCCGCGCTCATCGGTGATGATGCCGCCCGCCTCCTCCAGTATGATCTTGCCCGCGGCCATATCCACCACGCGCAGCATTCCCCGCAGGTCCACAAAAGCATCCAGCTTTCCCGATGCCACCATGACCATCTCTAAAGACGTGCTGCCGAGAGTTCGAATGCGGCGCACCCGGTCGCCCAAACCCACAATCCTGGCGGTATTCGGCCTGATGGTGTACGCGGAGATGCTGAAGTCCTTGAGCGAACCATTTCGAGATACAAAAAGGCGATTCCCGGGCTCCTGGTACGCGCCCCGCCCGGACTCGGCATAATATTTGCAGCCGCCGGCGAGATCGTAAACATATCCGAAGCGGCAATCGTCCTTGCTCAGATAGATGGAGACTGCATAGAAGGGAATGCCTTTGATGGCATTGTAGGTTCCATCCAGCGGATCGAGATGGAGGAAATAGTACGGCTCTTCGCCGATGGTGACCGCTCCGATCTCTTCGCTCAGAACCTTGAAGCCCAAACCCGAAGCGCGAAGCTGCGCCAGCACGGCCTCCTCAGCTACCCGGTCGATCTTCTTGGTGGGTGTGCCGTCCGCGCCCATCTTTTCCATCTGGCCGCTCTCGGCGGTGCCCACCAGATCAAGAATGGCCACAGCCACATGTTTGGCAATATTGTCGCATAAGCTCTTAAGTTCGCTGCCCCTCGGAGATAGTCGCTCGCTCATCACTCATCCAATGGTCTGCCCACTATAAAAGTCTCGCACTCAGAAGAAGTGTTACTTGACCATAAGTCTTGTTAAATATTGTATATACTATTTATTTAAATATCGCCGGTCGCCCGCGAATGCCGTTAACCATTTCGAATATAATTGAAGATCAACGATTATAAGAAATTCCATTGAATATATTTTTGCATTAATGACTCAATCAAAACTAGATTGAACAATGATGGAAATCAGAGTGCAGCACTATACAATTTTGAGAATACGCGAACGGTTAGCTTTATAATATGCTAACTTGGTACACGCTATCACGTCTCAAGCGGAGGGACTTCATTTGATCATAGGTTTGCCGACTGATGTCTTTATGGAAATAATCCTCGTGCCCGTGGCCATATCATTGCTGCTATTGCTCTGGGCCTTGAAGTGGTGATTTCAAGTGGATGCTATTGGCACAATTATCATAATTTTGTATTTTGTCGGCCTGATCGCCATCGGCGCTCTGGCCTCGAAGAAGATCAAAAATTCAGCGGACTTCCTGGTCGCAGGCAGGAACCTGGGATTCTGGACATTCACGCTGCTGGTTGTTGCCAGCATTTGCAGCGGCATGACCATCCTGGGAGTGGCGGGCCTCGGTTACGCATCCGGCTGGCCCAGCATCTGGGAGCAGATATTCGTGCCGCTATCAGCTGCCGTGGCCATTCTGTTCTTCGGCACCAAACTTCACCAGGTGGCTGCCAGGACAGGGTACGTGACCGTGCAGGACTACTTCGCTCACAGGTTTTACAGCCCGGGAGCCATTCGCGGCACATCCGCCATCATCGGAGTTCTCATATCCATCATCTACCTGGTGGGCCAGTACATCTCCATCAGCATGGTTTTATCCTGGCTCTTCAAGATACCTTACCAGTGGGCTCTGGTGATCGGTGCGGTCATCGTCATGGGCTACACCATCCTCGGCGGTCTGTATGCCATCGGCATGGCATCCCTGGTGCAGGGAATCATGATCCTGGTAGGCGTTCTGCTGGTGGGGCCGTTCGTCATTCAGTCAGCCGGCGGCTTGACCCATATCAATACCGTGCTGGCGGCTATCGATGTGAATATGACTCACCTCTGGTATCCCCAGGTTCATCCGCCCTATGCCAAGTTCGCCTTCCTGACGCCTGAATATCTGGTGTCGTTCTTCTTCCTGCTCACCTTCGGTCTGGCGGCGGCACCTCACGTGGTCAACAACGTGCTGGCAGCCAGGGACATCAAATACTTCAAGTGGTCTCCCCTCGCGGCGTTCGTCATCTATGCCGTGATCATGTACCTGTGCAAGATCACCGGCTTTGCCGCTCGGTCGATGGTACAGGACGGCCTCATTACACTTCCCACGGGCGTCTCCAATCCATCGGACTACTCGTTCATCGTGGCGTCGGAGTACGTCTTCCCCGGATTCTTCGCGCCCATCGTGGCGATCATTGTCCTGTCCGCCGTGATGTCGACCACGGACCGGCTGATGCTGACCATAGGGAGCTACGTGAGCTGGGACGTTTACAAGCAGTTCATCAACAAAGATGCATCGGAAAAGTCGATCACGCTGCTCAGCCGGGCGGCTATTCTGATTTCCACAGTTCTGACTCTGTATTTGGCCTGGTCCAACCCGCCGGAGCTGCTGGCCTGGCTGATCTGGATGGCCATCGGCGTGATGCTGGCATGCTTCGTGACGCCGCTCTTTGCCGGGCTGTACTGGCGCAGGGCCACTCGCGAAGGCGCGCTCGCGTCCATGATCGTGGGCTTGGTTGGGGTGTTCATCTTCAGCTACTACGCCAAGTTCGTCTCGGCGATGCCCATGCACCCCAGCATTTATGGATTCGCGCTATCCGTAGCGGCCATGATCGTGGTCAGCCTGGTCACCAAGAAACCGTCCGAGAAGATACTTGACGAGACAAATACCGGCATGTATATCAGGAGGCGCTGAAGGCCGGTCGGGAGAGAATCGGAATAAGATCCGATCAACCGATAAAACTCGGCAAAAAGATCTTGCTTGGCCTGCCGCCGGGGCAGGCTAAGCGATAAGATCTAATATAACTAAGAAATAGTGATGTCGGGCAGGGCCCGTGGTCTAGCTGGTTATGACATCGCCCTTACACGGCGGGGATCACGCGTTCGAATCGCGTCGGGCCCATTCATATTTTTGTGCGTTTGTCTTTATATTCCAAAACTCCAATTTTTATTAATCCATAAATTCCGGTATCTCAAGTTTCTGTTCACGTATATCCTGCTGCTTGCCCCAAGCTCTAAACCAGGAACATGGCCAGAAGCCCCGCGAGCACCATCGGCAGGAAGATAATGGCGATCTTGTTGCCGAATTCTACAGTGCCGAGCAGATAGGAGATGGCGAGCTTGACCAGGGTGTTGGTCATCGCAGCGAGAGTTATGGATGTGACCGCAACCTTCGGGTCAAGCGTTGATTGAGCGAGTGTGGCCAGGGAGAGTGTGATGGCATCAACATCGGCGAGCCCGGCGATCACGCTTGCGGCATAGGTTCCGGCATTGCCGAAGTAGATATTGGCAAGCTTCGAGGCCAGGAGAACAAAAGCGAAGAACGCTCCGAATTTCAATGCCGGAACGATGCGGAACGGATCTTTTACCGCAACCTCTTTTCCCGGCTGCATCGGGCTTTCGCGCACAAGTCGCAGGTAAGCGAGGATAACGCCCACAATCGTCATGGCCAGGAATGGCGAAAGAAGCGAGAAGAACAGAGATCTGTTCGCCACCAAGACGATAAAAAGAACACGCGGAAACATGGTGCAACTGGCGATGACTGTGGCGAAGACCGCTGAGGAGATTATCTGCGGATTCTCTTTTACCTCCGAGGCCATCGCGGAGGCCACCGCCGTGCTGGAGACGAGGCCGCCCAGGACTCCGGTCAGGCTCAGCCCGCGCTGCGCACCCAGAATGCGAATCAGGATGTAGCCCGCGTAGCCGATGAGGCTGACCAGGACCACGAAGAGCCAGATTTGCCTTGGATTGAGGACTCCCCAGGGGTCGGGCGGCGTGTCCGGCAAAAGAGGATAGATCACCAGCGCGATGATTCCCATCTTGAGTGTATCCAGCAGGTCGGTCTCGCTCAGGTAGGCTTCCACGTAGCGGTGAGTGATGTTCCTCGTAGCCAGTATCCAGGTGACGAGGATGGCCAGCGCGACGGAGAGGAGCATAGTATCTGGAAAGCTGCTCAACATCCCCAGGACAAAGGTTACAACTGCCGCCACGGCTGCGGTGAAGTCGATGCGGCCCAGAGCACTGGCCGAAGAGGCATAGCCGACGGCGACAAGGATTGTGAATGAGGCCATTGCTGCAATGGCAAAGGCTGATCCGTAATGTTCCGCCAGGGTCGCACAGAGAGCACCCAGGAGCGATATTAAGATGAAGGTGCGCAGGCCCGCTACACCCCTGGTCTTCTCTTCGGCCAGCCTGCGCTGCCGTTCCGTGCCGATGAGAGCGCCGATGAGCAGGGCTACCAAAAACGGAGTGATCGTGGCAAAGTCCATCACATGTTTCTGCTGTCACATCCAATTAATAATTTTTGGCAATCCTATGATTCATCCCGCCTGACATATCCCCAATCTCCCCAAACCTTTTTTGCCGCAGCATGATCATTAGAAAATCATGGACAAGGAGACGGACAAAGAGAAGATCGATGCCTGCATTTGCATTCTTGAGGAGCTTTATGGAGAGCCCCTGGCCCGGCAGGTTGATACCGTCGATCTGCTGGTCATGACCATCCTCTCTCAGAACACCAGCGACACCAACAGCCTGAGGGCTTTTGGCCGCCTGAAGACGGCATACTCCGACTACGAAGCTCTTCTGGCCGCACCTGAGAGCGAGCTGGCCGACGCCATCAGGGCGGGCGGTCTGGCGGAGATCAAGGCCCGACGCATAAGAGAGACGCTGCAAAAGATCAGGCAGGACGCGGGCGCGATCACGCTCTCCTTTCTGGACGGGATGGACGGCAAGGAGGCCATGAGCTATCTGGTATCGCTGCCGGGCGTGGGACCAAAGACCGCATCCGTCGTTCTGCTCTTCTCTTTCGGCAAGCATTTTATGCCGGTGGACACGCACGTGCATCGCGTCTCCAGGCGACTGGGACTTGTGCCGGAGAAAGCGAGCGTGCAAAAAGCGCAAGAGATCCTGGAGAAGGTCGTTCCGCCTGAGAAATACCTATCACTGCATCTGAATTTGATCCGGCACGGGCGAAGGATTTGCCGGGCGCGAGGGGCCAAACATGCCGCGTGCGCTCTGCAAAAATGGTGCGACTACTGCACGCGGGCCAAAAGCCTTAAATGATAGTATGATCTACCCCCAATCCGCGCTCCTGTAGTGTAGCTCGGCCAATCATGAAGGACTCTCACTCCTTCGACTCGGGTTCAAATCCCGACGGGAGCATATAATTTTCAAAT
>JAJRAT010000051.1 GCA_028682845.1 Methanothrix sp.
ATGAAGATGCCGCCGTATGCCGCATAGACGCGACCGAAGGATGCCGGCTGAAAGGTCGGAATGATGCCGTAGATTGCCAGGACTAAAGCGCCGAGAAGCGCAAACCATGCGGCTCTGCCGTCTCGCAGCCACAGCCACATCAGGTATCCGCCGCCGATCTCACAGAGACCGGCGAGGATGAAGAAGAAGAGCGATCTTGCGATTTCCACGTTCTATCTCCCGATTTGACTCATGTTTTTGCCAATTTTACCGGCTCCTGCTCACGCCCTCAAAGAATACCGGCCAGAAGGGATCTTGCTTTGGTATTTGCAGGGGAACCACTCTTCCGTCAAGCCGCAACATGGCTCTGTTATACGTGTTCGGGGTGACTTTTCCGATGACCGAGGATTCGATTCCCTCCGCCGACAGCTTTTGCAGTATCTTTGCGGAATAGTCCGGCTTGGCTGTGATCAGCAGCGAACCCTCGGCAATGGCCGCCACCGGATCGATGCAAAAGGCGTCGCAGACCATCTTGACCTGCGGCGGATAGACGAAGAGGCTCTCGTCGATTTGCATGCCCACGTTGCTTGCGCTGGCGATTTCAAAGAGGCCGCCCATCACGCCGCCTTCCGTGGCATCGTGCATGGCGGTCACACCTCCCGCCTGCATGGCCAGTGCGCAATCTTTGACCACGGTCATCTCCCGGCAGAGCGACTTCGCTTTTTCGACCAACGACACCGGATACCGGGCCAAAAGCTCCTTTTCCCGCAGCACGGCCAGGATGCCCGCCGTCTCGATGGCCGGGCCTTTGGTCAGGATCACGTCGTCTCCCGGCTCTGCTCCGGCAGGGGTTACGTAACTCCCTTTTTCAGCCACTGCAAAGACTGTAACTCCGCCGATGGTTGGCGCAGCGAAGCCGGGATAGTAGCCGGTGTGGCCGCCGACGATGGCAATGTCAAGCTCCAGAGCCGCCCGGTGGATGGAATCGACGATGGTCTTGAAGTCCTCGTCCTTCGTCTCCGGGGGCATGAGCAGCGAGTAGGTCATGTACCGGGGCGGAACGCCCATGACGGCAATATCGCTGGCACCGATGTGAACCGTGTACCATCCGAACATCTCCCAGGGCTGACCCGGCACGGCGAAGATAGGGTCCTCGGCGATGATGAGCACCTTTCCGTTGCCGATATCGATCACTGCGGCGTCCACTCCCGTCTGAGGCGGCACAAGAACGCGATCATCCTTCCTGCCCAGGCGCGGCAAGAGGAAAGAGTTGAATGTGTCGAGGTCGATCTTGCCGATCTTGGACCCGCCCGGGGGCATATCGCTCTCGTCTGCTTTTGCCGTCTTGCCTGTATTTGTATCAGCGTTCTCGTTCTTCACGGTACAGCCTCGCGATCTCGCATATCTGCTCCACGACTTCTATCGGGTCCCTTCCCACCAGAACAGACACGGGCTCCTTTCCCACGGCTCCCGTCTCATAGAATATCTTGGGCACACATCCGCCTGCCGCCCGGATGGCCTCGGCCACTTTCCAGGGCATGGATGCGCCCTCTGCGTCCCGGATCTCCAACGGCTCATTTCTGCGGTCGATGACGCTGAAGGTCCAGCCCAGCTTTCGGCAGTAGCTCTCCAGCCATCCGGCAAGTCGCGGGTCGTTGGCGAAATCGATGCCCGCCCTTACCGTCGGATCAACCTTTCGAACCTCGATGAGCAGACGTGCCATGTGGCTGGAGGCTCCAAAGCGGGGCTTTCCTGCGGCGTGGGGAAGGTCGCCGACGACCGTAATGCGCCCTTCGATGCCCAGAACCTCGAAGCGCGTCTTGGCTTCCCTGCGGGCGAAGACCAGGTTGGTCCGCACCTCCGGGATCAGTGGCGCGAAGTCCTGACAGCCCTCCAGGATGTTCAGGGCCACGGCCATCTTTCCCAGCATCTCGATCTCTTCATCAAGCATAGTTCTATCTCCTCGGGTCCTGAAAATAATTGGCACGTAATAAGTAGTTTATTCTATTTTTGTTATTCTGTTTTTGCGCAGCCTGCCCTCTTGTGAAGCAGTCTCAGCTCCAGGGCTAATCCAGGACCTTGACCTCCACCGCCCTGATGCCGCTACAATCCCTCCACGCGGCGTCTGACCTGCTCGATAAAGTGGCTGACCAGCCGGCAACCATTCAGCCCGAACCGTACCCGGACCCAACCAACCGGAATCGCTTTGCTGAAAAAAGCCCCACCACCCTTATAAATTCCAGGACCAAGCTACGCCACCAGGTCGATGGAAGGTCGATGGAAAATGGAATACTTGAACCAGATCAGGCTCAAAGGAAGAGACGCCAATCCATTCTTTGTCCTCATGGGAATTCAGCTCGGCTCTTATGGCGAAGGCCGGGCGGAACTGAGAATGCAGGTGCGACCGGACATGCTCAACGGTGCAGGATGGCTGCAGGGCGGCATGTATACGGCTCTGTGCGACGAGGCCATGGCTCTCGCACTTTTCACGGTGCTGGGAGAAGAAGAACGCATCGCCACCATCTCGGAGAACACGACATTCCTGCAAGGAGTCCGGGGCGGCGAGATAACATCCTTGGGCAAAGTGACCAGGAAGACGCGCAATGTCGCATTCACGGAAGGCGCTGTGATGCGATCCGACGATGGCGCAATTTTATCCAAGACCTGCGAGTCGTTCACGATTCTCCGCAAGAATTGAGCAGATCGGTCAAGGCCCCGACGCTTAAAGGATGAAAGCCTGAGGAAGACTGCCGAAGAAGAGAAAAATGATGGATAGAAACACAGGAACCGGGACCAAGAAGGTTGAGGCTGCACTCAGCCTGTTGATGCCGACATCATAATTTAGCGGTGTGAAATCCGGTCATCTCTTGCCCGCCCAGTTGCAGTTTTCGAACGATCTCGCCAGCTATGGCGGCATCATCGGCCTCGGCCAGTATCCTCGCCTTGCGAAGAACAGTTCGCTTCCCGCAAGGTCAGGTCCTGGTCTTGGCGTCTTTCGGGGCATAAAGATGCCTGCCGCAACTGCACCGGAAGACGATGAACATCAAAAGCTAAAAGGATTTATTGGGGCGGCAGCAGAATTGCGTTGATGACGCCATCCTGGCCGGGCCGGTTGGTTATCCTGGCATCGCCAAGCTCAGTCTTGACGACGGCTCCCTTGGTGAGGATGTTCCTTCTCATGTAGTGCAAATTGGCCTTGTTCTCTCTTACAGTCTCGATCTTGACCGTCTTTGTCTTGCCGGTCTTGGGATCTGCAACTGCGGCCATGTCCCCACGCAGCATGCGCATCTTCAGGTTTCCGCCCAACGTCTCGATCTTCTTGGTTCTGACGGGCGCTATGGTGGTATCGCTCTGCTCTCGACCGGTCTCGTATTTTCTCTTTCCTCTGGCCGGAATTCTCTTCCCGCCGGTGGACTTTCTGCCAAACTTTCCTTGCCAACGCATAATATAATTCCTCAGATCGCGAATTCTCTCTGACGCGCGATATTTAACGGTTGTGGTTCTTCTTTACCTATGGCAATCCCGAAGATCAAAAAGCTTTCCGCCGGAAGAGGCGGGCTTGGCGCGAGTCCGGCACCCTGCGCCGTGCGAACGCCAGACAGGTGCCAAAGCCGGACGAGCATGAGATACCGGCGGGAGAATGCAGGAGAATGAGGGACGGGAGTGTGAGAAATGGATATTTGCTCATGACCGGCAAACACTTCAATTCAGGCTCTTGCCCATGTAAGGCCCGACCGGTTCGTACCCCAGCCGCCGGTAGTAGCCCCTGGCACCGATGCCGCTGGTGATCTCCAGCCGATCGTACCCCTTCTCCGCCGCAAGATTCTCCGCAGTCTCCACCAGCCTTGCTCCGTATCCGCGGTGCTGCCAGCCATCCTTTCGAGTACCGATGGGGACCATCGGCCCGTAGACGTGCAACTCCCGCACCCGCGCACATGAGCCCGGACCCAGGCGCAGGCGCAGGAATCCGACCAGCGTGTCGTCCTCGCCCTCGAAGGATAGGAAGTGCTCTTCTCCGCCGCAGGCATCGTATACCTCGCGCTTCAGGGATACGTCAACCTCGACTATGCCGCGCAATCCCGCCTCACGGCAGCGAATGCAGCGACACCGTCCGCCATGCGACAGCAGATCTTGCCGGGCAAGCTGGCGCAGGTTGGACTTTTTCACGCCCGCCACGATCAAATGAGCCGGGATGTCCCGCTGTACCCGCTGCAGCCGCACGTAGCCGGGAAGCATGGCTTTGATGCGGGAAACGAGCAGCGCCGCATCCCCGTCGCTCAGGGGAATATACTCACCCCTTTGGTAGCGCCGGAACAGCTCCGTGCCCTCCACAACCAGCGTGGGATAGATCTTGAGATAGTCGGGGCGGAAGCGGCTGTCGGAAAACAGCTCCCTGAAGACCTCCAGGTCTGCATCAGGTGAGGATCCGGGAAGGCCCGGCATCATATGAAAGCCGACCTTGAGCCCCGCCTCCCGCAAGGCTCGATTGGCCCGAACCGAGTCCTCTACGGTATGGCCGCGCGACATGGCCCGCAGGAGGTCGTCCCTGGTGCTCTGCACCCCCAGCTCCACTTTGGTCGCGCCGAGGAGCAGCATGTTCTCGATATCCCTGGGGCCGCACCAGTCGGGACGGGTCTCAAAGGTGGTGCCGATGTTGCGGGCGAGCGCCGCCTCATTGGCCGCGGCCACATCGGCAAAGGACTGCCACTTGCGGCTGCCCGCGGATGCTGACGGAAAATCGTTCATGGCCTGCAAACAGCGCTTGATAAACCAGTGCTGGTAGCCCAAAGGCCGGGAGGTGATCGTGCCGCCCATGATGATCAGCTCGCATTTGTCCAGGGAGTGGCCGATCTCGTAAAGCTGGGCGAGCCGGGCGGCGGTTTGTTCATAGGGATCAAAGTGATGCTGCGCGGCCCGAAGTGCTGCAGGCTCCCGGCCAGTATAGCTTTGCGGACTGGTGCAGGAGATGCCGCCGGGGCAGGGAACGCAGGTGCCGTGCGGGCAGCGGGCGGGCGAGGTCATGGCAGCGATTACGGCTACGCCGGAGAGGGTGCGCGTGGGCTTGCGCACCAGCATCTGCAGACGCGCCCGCTCCTCCGGCCCTGCTATGCCGAGGATGTCGGCGTTGCTCGGCAAAGAGGGAAGACGGAGGCGAGATGAGGCGTCCTTCTTGCGGGATTCCAGATCCGCCTCGGTCTTGACATCGCCGGCCAGGATGGCGTCGACTATCCGCCTCAGCTCAAGCGCGAGAGCCTCTTGATCCCGGCACGCGAGAATTGCCTCCTTCATCCCCATCAGATCAATGCACGCAATAGTTAAGCTCTTGGATGGTCTTGGATTGACTCATGCGCCGGCAAAATACGCCCGCAGCCAATAATGAAATGAAGAACAGTTGGGAACTGGCCGCGGCGGGGGACGGCATTGTCGATATTCTTTTGGGTTTAGCGAAACGAAAATCGCTAAACCGCTGCAATTTTCAGATGCTGCTCCGATCGATTCCGCTCGATTATTCCGGCTCACACTCTCCGTTGGCCTGTGCGTTCAGGTACTCTTGCTCAATTTGTTTGGCCATGTTACAGCGCAAGAGACCGGAGAGGAACATGCCTGCCATGAGGGCGCGCTCGGCGGGCATTTCTTTCAGCGCCTCTTTGAGCCTTGAGATTGCCTCTTCCTCACTACTGACTTCCGGACTGAATAGCACATTTTTGATCTGGTCGCCGATCTTGATCAGCTCTTCTGCAGGGATGTCGAAGAAGCCGCGCACAATCTCCAGGACCATTGATTCCTCGTTTGGATCGAACATAACAACGGCTTTGACAATTCATGATGAAATAGGTTTGGCAGCTTTGGCCTTACCTCCCGCGACCTGGGGGAGCTGCATCATAAATCGAGTCGCATTTGCAGAAAGTTCCGCCGCGGTGGAGTACTCTTTGACGGAATACGGAATGGTTCCCGTTCATTTTTTCAGCCGACCGGCA
>JAJRAT010000135.1 GCA_028682845.1 Methanothrix sp.
CAACCGATGCGTATTGAAGATCCCATAATCACTATCTACAGGACCTTTCGCCCCACCCTTCCAGGCGGGCCGAACCCATCCAATAACTCGGAGGTATATAACTCTTTTGCTGACCGTACTCTGCCCCGGAAGAAAGAGTCATGTGCAATTCCGAACCGGATACCCAAAAACAACGTCGAGTTTTAATATTATCATATCCTACCGCATAAGAATTAATATGCCTGCTGGAGGTCATTTATGGGCTACACATTAACAGAAAAGATCCTGAGGGAGCACCTCGCGGATGGCTCCTATGCGCCGGGCAAAGAGATCGGTATCAAGATTGACCAGACTCTGACCCAAGATGCAACCGGAACCATGGCATATCTCCAGTTCGAGTCCATGGGACTTTCCGAGATCGCAACCGAGCTATCCGTAAGCTATGTCGATCACAATACCATACAGGTAGGTTTCGAGAATGCCGATGACCACGCCTACCTGGAATCCATCGCGAAGAAGTACGGCATTTACTTCTCGCGACCGGGAAACGGCATCTGCCACCAGGTCCATCTGGAGCGGTTCGCGCGACCCGGAAAAACGCTCCTCGGCTCGGACAGCCACACCCCGACTGCAGGCGGCGTGGGCAGCATCGCCATGGGCGCTGGCGGCCTTGACGTGGCCGTGGCCATGGGAGGCGGCGCATACTACCTGACAGCCCCTCAAGTCATCAACGTTCATCTCACCGGCTCTCTGCGGCCCTGGGTGACCGCCAAAGACGTGGTCCTGAAAGTCCTCAAGCACCTGACAACAAAAGGGAACGTAGGCTGCGTCTGCGAGTACACCGGAGAGGGCATAGACAATCTCACCGTGCCGGAGAGAGCCACCATCACCAACATGGGCGCAGAGACCGGCGTCACCACATCCATCTTCCCCAGCGACCGCCAGACCTACAAATTCCTGGAGGCACAGGGCAGGGGAGATCAGTGGGTACCTCTGGCCGCAGACGATGATGCAAAATACGACCGCACCATCGAGATAGATCTCTCAAAAATCGAGCCCCTGGCCGCAGCGCCTCACAGCCCGGGCAACATCGTCGCGGTCAATGACCTCAACCTGCCCGTCGATCAGGTGATGATAGGCTCCTGTACCAACTCCTCTTATGTAGACCTCATGACTGTGGCGAGAATGGTAAAAGGCAAAACCCTTCCAGCAGGCGTATCTCTCGGAATTGCCCCCGGTTCGCGCCAGGTCCTGAATACCATTGCGGCGAACGGAGCCCTGAGCGACCTGATATCCTTCGGAGCCAGAATTCTGGAATCGGCTTGCGGCTTTTGCATCGGCAACAGCATGTCCCCGCGCACGGACTCGGTGTCGGTTCGCACCAGCAACCGCAATTTCAAAGGAAGGTCGGGCACGCCGAGCGCCAATGTTTACCTGACAAGCCCCGTCGTCGCTGCCGCCGCCGCCCTCACCGGCAGACTCGCCGACCCCAGAACCCTGAATATCGACTTTCCGCGGGTGGATATGCCGGACCGCTTCCAGATCGATGATCGCATGATCATTCCGCCCTTGCCGCAGTCGGAAAGAGCAGCGATAAAAATCAGCCGCGGCCCCAACATCGGCGAGCCGCCCGTCAACGGCCCCATGCCCGAAGATATCAGCGGCGTGATCACCATCAAAGTGGGAGATCTGGTGACCACGGACCACATCATGCCCGCCGGCGCGCGCCTCAAGTACAGATCCAACGTCCCCAAGTACTCGGAATTCGTCTTTGAGCCGCTGGACAGGGAGTTCCCCAGCCGCGCACAGGCGCTGAGGAATAAAGGCTCGCATAATATCATCGTGGCCGGCCAAAGCTACGGCCAGGGCTCTTCAAGGGAGCATGCCGCCCTCTGCCCCATGTACCTGGGTGTGAAAGCCGTCCTCGCCAAATCCATCGAGCGCATTCATGCCGCAAACCTGGTCAACTTCGGCATCATTCCCTTCAGCTTTGCCGACGAATCTAATTATGACACCCTTGCCGGCGGCGAAGAGATCAGAGTCTCGGACATCAGGCGAGCACTGCAGCTAGGCGACGACGTGGTGAAAGCAATGGTTGCTGGCCGAGAGATGCTCTTGAAGATGAGCTTATCAAAACGCCAAAGAGACATTCTCTTGGCAGGAGGGCTCTTGCCCTACACGGTCCAGGGAAGAAAAGGAAACTAGATCTGCCGCAGACAGGCAGATTCTTTTTTTTCAGGAATTTGAAGATCTGCGCAGATAGCCTTTCAAGCTCAACGACTGATCGCCGGTTTAAATGTTGAACAGCGACTCGATGTTTTGCGACATAATCTGTCCGCTGGAAGAGCTGCTTGGAACCGCAGTGCTCTGCGTGGCGGAGAAAGTGCTCTGCAACGGAGTGTATGCGCGAGTCTCATAGATGCTGAACTGAGTGCTGACATCCCTGGTCAGAGACTGGCTGTTCAACTCAGATATGCTGGCATTGGAGGCTGCAGCGGCGTTGGCGGAAAAGCTGGAACCTGTTACCTTGACAGGAGTATTGAAGCTGAGAGGGAATATGTTCATCCAGATTGCCATATTGGACATGGTGTTCTTGGCAGTGGCATTTGCTCCGGTTATGTAGTCTTGCCAGTAGGACTGGACGCTCGGCTCAAAGGATGATGAGCCTGCAGAGTAGTAAAATGACAACTGGCTAGTGCCGTAGCCTTCGCCGGTAAACATGAGCTGGGCGGAAGCCATGCCCATGAGGCAGACCAATGCTGCCAGTGCAACTATCATCGTCTTCATTTAAATTCATCCCATTATATTCGATTTGAATCCTCTTCTGCTGTTCAGTCCCAACCTATTTATTCCTTATTGGTGCACTGTTGCCCATGCCCGACCGTTTCGAGATATTGCATAAAGACCTGGCAGGCAGGATCGGAAGGCTCTCCACGCCCCACGGAACCATCGAGACGCCGGGATTAATGCCGGTAGTAAATCCTCATCTCCACCTCATCCCGCCCAAAGAGCTGAAGGAGATGGGTGCAGACATTATTATCACTAACAGCTACATTATTCACGAGGATGCCAAGCTGAAGGAGCATGCCCTGGAAAAAGGATTGCATGACCTCATAGGTTTCCAGGGTCCGATTATGACCGATTCGGGTGCATTTCAGCTTTCAGTTTACGGATCGGTGCAGGTCCTGCCCCTGGAGATCCTGGAGTTTCAGTTTGCCATTCATTCCGATATCTGCGTGCCGCTAGACATCCCGACGCCGCCCGATGTTCCAAGAGAGAGAGCCGAATCGGAGCTTCAAGAGACACAAGAGCGGCTGGCGGAAGCTGCAGCCCAGGAGAGGCCGGCACTCCTGGCAGGCCCCATTCAAGGCTCGACTTATCCCGATCTCAGGAAGAAGGCAGCCGCATTTTTAAGAGACAAGAATTTTGACGTCTACCCCGTGGGCGGCGTGGTCCCGCTCATGGAATCCTACAGATTCCGTGATCTGGTTTCGGTCGTGACATCCGCCAAGAAGGGACTGGGCTCCGGCGCGCCCGTGCATCTTTTCGGTGCCGGGCACCCCATGGTCTTTGCCCTGGCGGCGGCTATGGGCTGCGACCTCTTCGATTCGGCAGCCTACGCTCTTTTTGCTCGACAGGGGAGATATCTGACGGTCCAGGGAACAGGGAAGCTGGACGAGATGAAATATCTGCCCTGCTCCTGCCCGATTTGCCAGAGCCACACGCACAAAGAGCTGATGCAAAGCCCGGAAAAGATCAAGCTCCTGGCCATGCATAACCTCTATGTTTCGCTGCAGGAGATGAAGCTGGTCAAACAGTGCATCTGGGAAGGATCGCTCTGGGAACTTTTGGAGAGCCGGTGCCGCTCCCATCCGCGCATGCTCGACGGCTACAAGAGGCTCTGCGCCGAGGGCGAGTGGCTGGAGGGGCTCGATTTGGCCAGCAAGTCCACCATGTTTTACCTCAGCCCCGAATCGGCCTCCCGACCGGAGAGCATTCGCTATTCACGTCGCATCGATCGAATCGTGCTGGCGGGAAATGTCCTGATAACGGATGACCGTGAAGCCGATGCATCCGGATTTGATCATGTGCTCCATTTCAAGCCGCCCTTCGGCCCCTATCCTCCGGAACTGGCAGAGACATATCCATTCAATGCCGAGGTCCCGGAGGATCCGGACGAGGCCGCACTGGCCAGGGCCGCAAAGAACATCAAACGCCTACAAGATGCAAATCCGTCCGCCAGTTTCAGCTTTAAACTGAACTGCCGATTGCCGGAGGGCATAGGGGAAAGATGACTAAATATTTCGAGGTTCTGAGGCGGGACGGTCCCGCTCGCCTGGGAAAGCTGCTACTGGAAAGGCAGATCGGCACGCCGTCCCTTTTGACGGCGGATGATTTCAGCTCAGCGGGAAGCATTTTTCGCCATTCCTCTCTCGAGGATGCAGCAAGCGCCGCCCAGGCGCTGATCGAGGGCAGGCCGGATGCAAAGAGACTGACCATAATGCCCTACGCACCCGCCTTCCTTCGCTCCGAGCCGTCCGTCATTTTGCCGACCTGCAAGATGGACGGACCGAAAGGGATTGTTCTGCAGCCCTTCAGCTCCAAGAAGCCGGATGAGGCCGATGTTTATGTCCTGGCCTTTGCCGGTGTTCTCAGGAACCCGAGAGACTTAATTAGCGCCGTTGTCGGTGCGAGAAACTGCATTCCTCCGGATACGGCCCTTTATGCCCCGGCCCTGGCCACGCCCGCCAACCTGGCTTTTCTCGTTTACCTTGGAATCGATCTGCTGGACTCGACGCGCGTTGTGGCGGACGGCCTCCTGGGGCGCTATCACACCCGCGACGGCGTTTGGGATGCAAAAGACTTAAGCGAGCTTCCCTGCCGCTGCGAGCACTGCCGCAAGCTGGGGGAAAGGCGCGATGACGGCAGGCTTCTGGCCGCCCACAATCTCCTCAAGCTGGAGGAGGAGCTGCTGGTTGTTCGAGAGACCACTCGCTCTGAGACCATTCGGGAATATGTGGAGCGGCAGGTTCGGGTCACGCCCGACCTGACCGCGTCCCTGCGCGTGCTGGATCAGGAACACCGATACCTGGAGATGAGAACGCCGCAGCAAAGACGCAGCACGTTTTTCGCCAATACCGGCGAGTCGCTGCAGCGCGTCGAGGTCACACGTTTCGCGGAGAGGGTGATTCAGCGCTACAAGGCACCGCAAAGCGATGTCCTGCTGCTGCTGCCCTGCTCGGCCAAAAAGCCTTACTCGATGTCCAGATCGCACCGCCTCTTTGCGGAGGCTGTGGGGTCGCATCACCGATATCTGCATGAGCTGATCCTGACCTCGCCGCTGGCATTGGTACCGCGGGAGCTGGAAGAGGTCTATCCCGCCGCCAGCTACGACGTTCCCGTCACCGGACGATGGGATCTGGAGGAAAGGGCGTGGCTGTGCAAGTGCCTGGATGCTTACCTGGAGAAGAACAGGTATGCCAAAATTGTATCTCACCTGGATGGAGAGCTGGAAGAAGCGGTTAAATCGCACGGCATCGATGCGGTCTACACGGGCGGCGGAACCAATGGCCCGGCTCTGGCGCGGCTCTCGGAGGCAATCGCAGAAGCCTGCCACGGTGCAGCGCGTCTGCCGGATGCCCGACTCCTGCGCTACCGTGCACTGGCTGATGTTTATTTCGGCTCCGGTGCAGGAGAGGCTCTGCTGGCGGGAAAGGTACAGATCAGGGGCCGCGAGCTGCAAGACGAGCGAAAGAAACCGCTGGCCATGCTGACCGTCAACGGCGCTCTGGCCCTGTCACTAGAGGGAGCAAAGCGCATCGAACCTTTGGGCCGTTACATCGTGACCATCGGCGACTTCATGCCCAAGGGCTCATTGCTGGCACCGGGCGTGGTGGACGCCGATTCAGAGATCCGGCCCGGAGATGAGGTAATCGTTCGCGGCGAGCGTGCCTTTGGTTTGGGTAAGGC
>JAJRAT010000207.1 GCA_028682845.1 Methanothrix sp.
ATTCCTTATTTATTTAAAAATATTTCGGATAATTATGAATGGAAAATTCTAGCGTCGCGAGTCCAAAGTGCGGAATGTGGGTTTCAGTATCTATCTCAGTATATAGAAAAATATAGATACCATATTAGAACAACTGGAAAAATACAGAAACAACTGGACCGCCTGGAAAACGATTGCACTGGCAGGAATATATTTAATTTGTTAAAAATTTATATTCAATATGCCTGTAGGCATGTTCATGCGATCCTTCGAGCTGGAAACCGAAACCATGATTGTCGTGACCACGATCCTGGGATGGATAGTCCTTATCTCCTGGCAGGCGCTGCATTTGAATGCAGGGTAAGGATTCCTGCAGAACCGTTTGACATATTCCACAAAGACTGTTCTATCCGATTCATCTTTTGCAGTTGGACGAATATATCGGATATCTCATTTATCTCATTTTCGAAGATCTGTGCAAAACTGATGCGATCTCCATATCAAAACTTAATATCAAAACCAATGAACACAGGAGCCGATGTTGAAAATTGAGCCATCATTTGCGGCCCCCTGTCTTGATTGCATTATTTTCGCTTATTTTTAAGATAAAGGCGGCTCTGGCCATCTTCAGGCCGCCTCATCAGGCAAGCTTTTTACGGCATCCAGTTGTTTGGTAAACACAAGTGCTTAATTCACCTCCAAATGTGAGCATAATGCGATACTATATTTAGTTAATTGAGGGACCTGCTGAGGTGACGTGATGGCGAGCCGAATATCTCTTAAATGATCTTATGATCCTGGGATTTGTGCGCAGATGCGGTCTTTTCTACCATTGATCTCTTATTGCTCTCTTCAAGCGCGAATTGATGCGATAGTGGCTGTGAAATGCCGCCAGGTATGTGCACTTCTGCTGTGGCGGCGGAAAGTATTTATATCGCAGAAGTAAAGATGATCCTTGTCCGTTTTCTAATTTTAGTTGAGGTAATTAGATGGTCGAGGTGTTCAAAGGTACAACTACGGTAGGTGTACTCTGCGATGGAGGTGTGGTCCTTGCATCGGAGAGCCGTGCTACCATGGGCAATTTCATCGCCAGCAGCACAGCCAAGAAGATCTATCAGATCGATGATCTGGTGGGCCTGACGACGGCTGGCGCGGTAGGAGATGCTCAGTCGCTGGTCAGGATGGTTCAGGTCGAAGCGAGGCTTTACAAAATGCAGAGAGGCGAGCCCCTGACCGTCAAGGCCATAACCACTATGCTGTCCAATGTTCTCTCTTCTCGCCGCTACTATCCTTTCATGGTTCAACTTATCATGGGCGGCGTGGACCGATACGGTCCCAGGATCTACTCGCTGGACGCTCTGGGCGGCCAGATCGAGGAGCGCAAGGTCGTATCCACAGGTTCCGGCTCGCCCATTGCCTACGGCGTGCTCGAGTCCCAGTACAAGCCCGGCCTGAGCATCAAAGAAGGAACGGTGCTGGCAGCCAGGGCAATTCATAACGCCATGAAGCGGGATTCCGCTTCCGGTGATAAAATTGAGCTCGTCAGAATCACAGACAAATATGAGGAGGTTGACGGGCCGGAGTTTCAGGAGATAATGAATCTCCTTTAATCCTTTTTTGGATGTGTTCCCTTGTCAGTAGAAGAAGTACTTTTTGAGCTCAAACGCAAAGTGCAGAGCAAACTGCCCCCCGACATCAATGTCACGGGGCTGGAATTCGAGGGTCCGGAGCTTGTCATTTATACGGATGACCCGAAGAAGCTGGCGGACGACGGCGAGATAATCCGCAATCTGGCCAAGGAGCTGCGCAAGAGAGTCGTGGTCCGACCGGACCTGAAGGTGCTGGCAGAACCTGAGATTGCCGTCACCAAGATTCAAGAGGTCGTGCCCAAAGAAGCCGTTCTCACCAACTACTACTTCGACGGTGAGACGGGCGAGGTGCAAATCGAGGCCGAGAAGCCGGGCCTCGTCATCGGACGGCATGGTGCGACGCTGCGCGAGATCACCAAGCTCATCGGCTGGACGCCGAAGGTAGTGCGAACTCCGCCCGTGCGCTCCACGACCATTGCCAACATCAAGGATTATCTGCGCAGCGTGCAAACAGAGCGCAAGAACATCCTGCGCACGGTGGGCCGCAAGATCCACAGGGACATCGCATCCAAAGATCAGTGGGTTCGCATCACTACATTAGGCGGATGCCGCGAGGTTGGCCGGAGCTGCATGCTCCTGTCCACTCCGGAGTCCCGCATCATCATCGACTGCGGCATAAACGTCGGTTCGGACGATTCCGCCACGCCTTATCTCTACGTGCCGGAGGTCTACCCGCTAAACCAGATCGATGCCGTTGTCCTGACCCATGCTCACCTGGACCATGCCGGTCTCGTGCCCATGCTCTACAAATACGGCTACGAGGGACCCATCTACTGCACTCCGCCCACCAGAGACCTGTTTGTGCTCTTGCAGTTGGACTACATCGAGGTGGCCGGGCGAGAGGGCAAGAGGCTGCCTTACGACTCAAGCATGATCCGCGAGGCCCTCAAGCACACCATCACGCTCAACTACGGCGATGTGACGGATATTGCACCGGACACCAAATTGACCATGCATAATGCCGGGCATATACTGGGCTCATCCATCGCTCATTTCCATATCGGTGACGGCCTGTACAACGTGGCGTTCACCGGCGACTACAAGTTTGAGAGAACCAGGCTATTTGATCCGGCCGTCTGCAACTTCCCGCGGCTGGAGACGCTGGTGACCGAGGCCACCTACGGCGGAGCCAACAGCCTGCAACCCTCTCGAAAAGAAGCTGAGGTAAACCTTCTCAAAGTGGTCAAGGAGACCATCCAGAAGGGCGGCAAAGTGATCATTCCCGCTTTCTCCGTAGGACGCAGCCAAGAGGTCATGGTGGTCCTGGAGGAAGCGATCAGGAAGAAGGTCATCGATGAGATCCCCGTTTGCCTGGACGGCATGATCTACGAGGCCACTGCGATTCATACCACTTATCCGGAGTATCTGAACAACGACCTGCGGGATCTGATCTTCCACAAGGGAATCAATCCGTTCCTTTCACCGTGCTTTGTGCAGGTGGAGTCGCCCAAGCAGCGCACCGAGATCATCGAAGGGCCGCCATGCGTGATCCTGGCCACGAGCGGTATGCTCAACGGCGGGCCGGTTCTCGAATATTTGAAGCGGCTTGGACCGGATGAGAGGAATACTCTGGTCATCGTGGGCTATCAGGCAGAAGGAACGCTTGGCCGGCGCATCCAGAAGGGCTGGAAGGAGCTGCCCCTCTCCGTGGAGGGCAAGACCCAGACGGTGAAGATCAATCTCGAGGTGACGACGGTGGACGGATTTTCCGGTCACTCCGATCGCCAGCAGCTCATGGAGTACATGCGTCGCATCTACCCCAAGCCCGGACGCGTTCTCACCAATCACGGCGAAGAAGGCAATTGTCTGGACCTGGCCAGCTCCATCTACAAGCGCTACAGGATCCCGACTATGGCACCGATGAACCTGGAAACGATCAGGCTGATTTAAAGAAAGCCTTATCAAATTAAAGAAATAATACAAATTGCGAGGTTCTTTGTGACGGGAAAGAGAACGCGGATCATCAATGATCCTTCGGATCTGGTTCCATTGTTGCAGGCCTTCGGCTCCAATATTCACAAAAAAATCTTTGATGAATTGAGCCGAGACTGGCGAACCGAGCGCGAGCTGGCGGCTCTGGTGGGCGACGAGTCGAGCGTTCACCGCAGCGTCGCCCTGCTGCGCAAGAGCGGCCTGGTGGAGACCAAGTGGCGAGTTCCGGAGCCCGGTGCCAGCCCCGAGAAGGAGTATCGTTCCACCTACTCTCGGGTGCAGGCAAACTTCGGGGCATCCATGGAGGATCTGAGTGAGTTGATCAGCCTTACCTTCATGTCCGATGAGGAGTTGCGAGGGGTGACCGAGAAGCTGCAAGCTATGGTTCTGGGCGGCAACAGTTCTCTGTCCAACCTTTCCCGCGAACTGGGGCTGAGCCAGATCTTCATTCGCGGTGTGGCCAAGAGAGCGGAAAAGCTGGCTGTGCGCGGGCAGCGCATCGAGCCCTACGAAGAGGATTTCTGAAATGGCCAACGTCCTGCAGAGCAAGCGAGAGAGTTCGCGCTTTCAAATACTTGTGGAGATCGCCGCCCATCAGCCCAACCTCCGGCAAAAAGAGGTGGCGGAGCGACTTGGAGTGACGCCTCAGGCCATCTCCGAGTACATCAAGGAGCTGGTGGCGGACGGCCTTGTTACCACGGACGGCAGGATGCGCTACAGCATTACCAAAGAGGGCGTGGAGTGGTTGCTGGAGAGCGCGGCAGAGCTGAAGCGCTATGCGCGAGTGGTGATGGAGGAGATCATCAGCCATGTCTCCGTCTGGACGGCTCTCGCGGAGGCCGATCTGGTGGAGGGCGAGCGCGTCTCCCTGGAGATGCGGCGGGGCCTGCTTTATGCCAACAAGAAGGAGGGGATTGATGCCAGCGGGGTTGTCATCGCCGATGTCAAATGCGGTGAAGATGTGGGCATCTCCGACCTGCGCGGCCTTATCACTCTTGATGAGGGAAAGATAACCGTCTGCAAAGTCCCGCGCGAGCAGATCGGCGGCTCGCGAAAGGTGGATTTGCGGCTCCTGGAAAAGCAATTGTTGCAGGACAATTCCGACAAGAAAATGGTGGGGTGCCTCGGAATTGAAGCTTTAGTGGCTCTGCGAAAGATCGGGCGAGAGCCGGATGTTTTCTTCGGAGCCAAGGAGTCGGCGGTTGAGGCTGCCTACCACGGCATCAATTCGGTTGTGGTCAGCGTTGATGAGCAGATTCCGGGATTGCTCAACCGGCTTGAGTCCGAGGGCTTGAAGTACGAGCTTGTGGACCTTGCGTTAGGATGACGTTTCAGGTTTTGGCTCAGGCGGACAGGTCCCGCATCCTGTTGCTCCCGCAAAGCGGAAGCAAGACTCTTTTTGAAGGCTATCTGCGCCTGAAGGACATGCCCCAGGGCCCGAGGGTCTTCAAGTTCCTGGTGAAGAAGGATCAGGAAGCCGAGAAGTACCTCCCGCCCGAGGACGCCATGCGCATGCTGCGACGGGCGAGTGCCATTTATCTCGCACGCGGCGACTGTGTAATGGAGAAAAAGTTCGTCGAGCTTCTGGAGTCCTATCAGCTCGGCTATCGTTTTGTCAGCATCTGCAGTCACTGCCTGGGCCAGCGCCGGGTAACTTACGTGGGGTCCGAGGCCATCGCCTATAAGGGCGCATGGATCTGCGAGAACTGCGCCGCCGCAGAGCTTCTTCGCGAAGCGGACTTTCGCCATCTGGGCCGCGCCGCCAAGGCTCATCTGGCCCGCATCCTGAAGACGCGCCGCAATCTGGATGACGTGGTGGGTCTCTTATCTTTGCAAAAGCTTGCGCCCGAACTCACGCGCTTCGACATCATCCCGGCCAGCAAAGAGGAGCCGACGCTGCCGCTGGATGCCATCCCTCTCCCAAAACCGCTCAAGGAGCTGCTCAAGAGAAGGCTCACCAAGCTCCTGCCGGTGCAATCCCGATCGGTGCAGGCAGGCCTGCTGGAAGGACGAAACCAGTTGGTAGTCTCGGCTACTGCTACGGGAAAGAGCCTTGTGGGAGAGATGGCCGGGGTCAAGAATCTGCTGGAGGGCAAGGGCAAGCTGCTTTTTTTGGTGCCGCTGGTGGCCCTGGCCAATCAGAAGTTCGATCAGCTCTCAGCCTACGGTGAACTCGGATTTCAGACCTCCATTCGGGTGGGCGTGAGCCGCATTCGACTGGGGAAGGGCCGCAAGATTCCCCAGAGCCTGAATGCCGACATCATCGCCGGAACCTACGAGGGCATCGACCAGGTGATACGCACCAAAAAGTCGCTCGGCAAGGTGGGAAC
>JAJRAT010000100.1 GCA_028682845.1 Methanothrix sp.
CTGCTATCTAAAACTGCTATCTAAAACTGCTATCTAAAACTGCTATCTAAAACTGCTATCTAAAACTGCTATCTAAAACTGCTATCTAAAACTGCTATCTAAAACTGCTATCTAAAACGCCAATGCTCGCTTCACGCATTGAAATAAAAGAAAATGGGCCCGACGCGATTTGAACGCGTGACCTCACGGTTATCAGCCGTGCGCTCAACCTGGCTAAGCTACGGGCCCGGTCCGCACTTTGCATTGATGATCCCATTTATAATTGTTTCCCTGCAAAGGCTCTCCGCTGCAAAAGGTCGGTGCTAAAGGTGGGTGCTTTATCGTGAGCAAAAAATGACTGCCGCATTCATTGGCAATTGCTCTGACTGATCCGATGTACCAAAACCGGCCTGCTGAGGATGGAGGGCAAGGCCATTTTGCCATTCGTTGCGCCTATGCTCTATATTGCGATCGATTGTTCCTTGCAGCATTTCCCTGCGACATTTTCCGGTTTCGTTCCATGCGGCATTTCCCTGCAGCATTTGGCTCATCTTCCGCCTCGTCAGACCTAAGTTAAAGCATGTCTCTTCGACAACCTTAAATCGGTGCAATAAGGATTTAGGAAGCAGTGAATTATATGGACACCCCCCAAAAAGAAAATAAAGAGGATTTGACTGGCCTCTACGACCTGGCCATTCCCTTGAGCATGCCTGTCTCCGTGATCGGCGAGCTGGTTGAGAAGTTCGATCTGGATCTTTTAAGGAGGAACGGCAAGATGGACATGACCGGCGAAGTGATGGACAGAGAGATCCTGGTTTTGAGGGGCGACCTGGAGACTGTCAAGGCTGCCGAGAAGTACATGTTCGAGGCCCTGGACAGAAAAATAGCGGATTGGGGCAAGAAAGACCGGGAAGAGAAATACAAGAAATATTATGAGGAGCAGGCCCAGGCCAGGATGAAAGAGCTGAAGGACAATCCGGAAGCTTCAACCAATTGGGATCTGACGGCCACGTAGTAGCGGCGTCCGTCAAATCTTAATCAAATATTTCAGTCGATCATAACCCACTTGTTCTTTCCTTCCCAAAGCTTCAGGGAGACCAGACGGACAGGTGTGCCCGAAAGATCCTTTTTCAGCCGCTCACATATCCATTCGGCAATTCTTTCCGCGGTGGGGATCGGCAAGAGGTCGTTCAAGCAGCGGTGGTCCAGATCCTCCAATGCCCCGGCCAGGACCCGCTTGAGCTGGTAGAAGTCCATGACGAATCCATCCGCACCGACATCGCCTTCTACTATCATCTCCACCTGGTAGGTGTGGCCGTGCAAGTTGGCGCATTTTCCCTGGTAGCCGGGCAGGCTGTGCGCGGCATCGAACTCAGTCGTCAATCCGAGCTTCATTCCTGCGCCCTCCCGTGCCGCCGATCGATCTCATCCAACTGATCGAGCATCTTTCGTAGAGCCGTTCGCACGGCATCAGAGAAGCTCACGAACTTCTTTCCATCGCCGACGTGAGCATTGACGTCATCGACGATATGCTGAGGTATATCTACTGTAACTTTGGGCATGCATTCCTCTGGTATGGCTGGAGGAATGGCCGGGCCATATTAAATAGCTTTTTATGCTCTGATTTGTGCTCCGATTTGTGTTCTCATCCATGCGCAAAATCTCGCTCGGTCACGGCTTTCCAAGCATCGCACGTGCCCGTTTTTTCGCGCGCTGAAATTTTTTTATCTTATTCTTCACGGGCAAGATCGGCAGGGGCTCCGGCCAGGGTGACGAGGGCCTTTGCCTCCATGAAATGCAGCTTTGCCGGCACCAACAGGATGTGCAGCGGCCCGCCGAAGTCGTGGCTCTTCAGGCCTGTGAGCCGGTCCGCCCTCACGGCAGCATCGGGAGAACCGGCACGGGCAATGCCCACGCCCAATTGGTCATCCAGGATGTGCTCGCCTGCATTGTCCTGCATTTCCAGAAGGAGCGTCGCTCCTTCGTTGACGGTCATGAACCGCTCGCCACAGTCTATGCACTGGATGTCCAGGAAGAGCATGGTATGCAAATTGCGTGCCAGGTTCTCTTTCAATACCAGGTAGGGCGTCTCGGGGATGATGCGCTTCCCTCTGGAAATGTAGGGAAAAGGAATGGTGGTCGACCTGCCGAAGCGATAATTTTGCAGGCCGCACAGGCCCGAGACGGCGGTGACGATGGATGAAGAATGAATGAGCGCAGTCTTTATGCCCAATTCGGCTGCCCGCAGCCGCAGGTCGAGGTGAGTCGTCGAAACCATCGCATCCCCGCCCACCAGGAAGGCCACGTCCTTATTGCGGGCTTCTTCCAGCCATGCCGGCTCGCCCTCCACGTCGGTGCGGGAGAGAAGATGGATCCTCTTGCCGTAAAGTTCCTCCAGCTTTTCTATTGATGCACCCATCAGCCGCGAGGTGTAAAACTCGGCATAAATCCTGTCGGCAGCACGAACGGCATCCAGGCCCTTGACGGAGATGTCGCGCTCGTCGTAAAGGCCAAGACCGATGAAGATAAGCATAGTTTCCCCTTCGCCCCACCCGGCTTAAAAACGCTCTCTCTTCGAGATGTACATCCAATGCACCTCGCAATTTCCATTGCTCAAATTCTACGCTCAATTTCAATGTACCTGAAATCCAATGCACTCGATTTTCCCGCAGCCGGATCAGATGCCTGCCTTCTCCCGGCCTGCAGAGTCTTTCGGTAAATCTATATCCCATCTCACCAGAGTGATTGTCATGATTGGCAGGGCAACTCAAGTGGTGGATTGCAGGGAGAGCATGGGGCTGGCCAAGGGCGGCGGCCTGGCCCAGAGGGGAACGCTCTCCGAGGCTACAAAGCCGGATGTGATCGCCATAGCCATGTCGCCGGGAAGGCGTCATATCACAAAGCCCGTCTGCGAGATGACTTACGGTCTGCGCCGGGAGGGCATCCAGACCAGCGTTCTCGTCCTGGAGGCGGGAACGGGCGTGCCGGAAAGCTTCCCTCAGGCGTCGCGAGGCTACGGCCCGACCTTCGGTCTCAACGAGAGGGAGATCGAGCAGGTCGCGCGCCACAAGATTGCCGTCTTCCACCTGGGGAATGTGCGAAGCCACGTCATTCACAAGGTCAAAGAGATCCTCTCGCAGGTGGACATTCCGGCTGTGGTGGTCGCCCAGTGCCCGATAGATCTGGAGGACTTTGCTCGCGAGGGCATAAAGACAAGAACGGTTAAGCCGCCGCGCCAGAAGGTCCAGACCAGGGGAGAGGTCGTGGATATCGTCACGGGCATCACGCGCGGAGCAACCTGCACCCGCGTCAAGCTCAACACCCTGGCCAAGGTCTTGAACAAACATCTGGCCGAGATCTATGCGCAGGAGGCCAAAGAAGCCGCTGCCGCCGCCAAGAAAAAGAAGAAATAAATCAGCAAGCAGTCATTTATTTTTATATTTATGCACTGTTTTCATTTTTATTTTTGTCTGTGTCTTCATTAATCTCTCGATGAGGATTAATACTATCCCGCGGAGGGGAAGGCGATGAAGTATGTAGTTCTCCTGGGCGACGGAATGGCCGATCGGCCCATTTCGGCTTTGCAGGGCAGGACGCCTCTGCAGGCGGCATCGATCCCGAACATGGACATGCTGGCAAGGCAGGGCCGCTCGGGTCTTGCCAGAACGGTTCCGGACGGCTTTCCGCCCGGAAGCGATGTGGCCAATCTCTCCGTGATGGGCTATTTGCCCCAGAAGTACTACACCGGTCGCGCACCCCTGGAGGCTGCGGCGATGGGTGTACGCCTCGGACAGGAGGACATTGCATTTCGCTGCAACTTCGTGAGCGTTGAGGGCGGCATCATGTCCGACTACAGCGCCGGGCACATCACCTCCGAGGAAGGCAGCGACCTGATCGATGCTCTGAAGCCTCTGATGCCCGAGCAGCGGCTCTATGCCGGTGTCAGCTACCGCAATTTGCTCGTCCTAAAAGCCGGGGCCAAGGCCGTCTGCACTCCGCCGCACGACATCAGCGACCAGGTCATCGACGGCCACCTGCCCAGCGGCCCGGATGCCGATCTGCTCATCGAGCTGATGCAGGCCGCAAAGCCGGTTCTGGCAAAGCATCCCGTGAACCTCAAGCGCATTGCGGAAGGCAAAAAGCCCGCCAACATGATCTGGCTGTGGGGCCAGGGGCCGAGGCCCGCCATGCCCACTTTCCAGGAGCTGTACGGCCTCAAGGGCGCGATGATCTCCGCTGTCGATCTGCTCAGGGGCATTGGAAAATATGCCGGTCTGGAGGTCGTCGAGGTTCCCGGCGCGACGGGAAACATCGACACCAACTACGAAGGAAAGGTCGAAGCGGCTCTGTCGGCCTTGAATACCCTGGACTTCGTCTACCTGCATGTCGAGGCCCCGGATGAGGCCGGCCACGAAGGAAAAATGGATGAGAAGATCAGGGCCATAGAACTCTTCGATGAGCGAGTGGTCGGCCCGGTGATCGAGGGCATGCGCCGCCGGGGCGAGGACTGGCGCGTGCTGCTGCTGCCCGACCACGCCACGCCCATTGCCATCAAGACGCACAGCCGCGAGCCGGTGCCCTTTGCCATGATGGGAAAGGGAATCGAGCCGGACGGGGCGGGCGCATTTAATGAGGACGAGGCGAAAAGGGGCGGATTTGGGCTGGTGGAGGCGACGAAGCTGATCGGGATGATGGCGAGATAGGCTCCGAGGTTCATTGGTCTGGATCTTTGATCTGGATCGCTGATCCGTATCAGCCTTTTGACCGTTGTCAGTCCGCTACACCGCTTCGCACGTGAAGATACAGTAGCACAAAGTCGCCCGGAACTCATCCCCTTCTTGGGTGAATATTTTTTGACCGCAGCCGAATTTCTCCACGATCTCTCGCCCGATGGCCGCTTTTTCTTCCGGCCCGAGGCCGTAGCGCTCCCCTAGATCCGCGGAACTCATCTGCAGCGGCGGGGCAGGGGAGGCGGCGCGCACGGCAAAGCCCGCCCTCTGCAGCCGGGCTGCCAGTTCATCTCTTGTGAAGAACCACTTCACCGTCTCCATGCGTTCGTAAAGGAGGTTCATCAGGTCCGCATCCCCCTGGCGAGCGAAGCAGGCCGACTGGTGCACGAAGAACTCACCGGGATGAAGCTGCATTCGCAGGTGTTTTAGGAGCGGATCGATTCCATCGCGCCCGAAGTAGTGCAGCATCGATCTTGACATGAGGAGCAGCCTTTCCTCACCGGCCAGGAGCTGTCGGCGCGTCACCTGATTCAGAGGCGACTGCAGCTTGACAATTCCGCCGTTCGCGCAAGCCGACAACTGCTTTTCCGAGAGGTCCACATCCACCAGGCGGACTGTCAACAGGCCGCGCCGGAGCAGTTCTGCCAGGAGA
This sequence comes from Methanothrix sp., assembly GCA_028682845.1. Classification (GTDB taxonomy): domain Archaea; phylum Halobacteriota; class Methanosarcinia; order Methanotrichales; family Methanotrichaceae; genus Methanothrix. The sequence goes on from JAJRAT010000100.1 coordinate 5,362, forward strand.
AAGCCGGTCCCTCCGCCCAGGTCCGCCAGAACATCCGGCTTGCCGACCTCGATTGCCTTTTCCACCGCATCCAGCAACGGCCCTGCTGCATTTGCATCGGAAAAATAGCCGTCAAAGACTTCTGCCCAGCGTTGGCCGTGAACGCCAAGCTCTCGCATGACCGATTGCTCCGCGGTTGCGCTCTTACCGGTCGCGCTCGCCCCGTTTTTCCTTTTGGATTGTTCGCTCAAAGAAGCATCTCTCCACTCCGTTTGTTCTTGCCGTTTGTTCTTGCCGGAGACGGTGTTAATCCTTAAAACTGGCCGTGTATGCCGATCCATCCGGCGCAGGAGAATGCGAACCTCGCTTCCGCGTCCAGGCCCAGATGCTTCAGGGCCACGCCTTTGTTGTGCCAGGCGTGGGCGTTTTTGGGATTGATCTTCAATGCCCTCTCAAAAGACGAAACGGCATCGTCATAGCGCTGCAGGGCGCAC
>JAJRAT010000225.1 GCA_028682845.1 Methanothrix sp.
AGACACCATCGCCATGGACAACAAGGACAATTCCATCACTCTGAGCAAGAACAAGGACACCGCTCTGATGGCTGGAATCGGCATCAAGACCGCTGACCAGGATGATATCTCTGCTGACAACCCACTCAGGTTCTACATCTACAAGAGTGCAACTATCGAGGGCGCCGCTGAGGCCGCCCCCGCAGTTGAGACTGTCGCCGCCAATGTGACCGCTGAGGCCGCTCCAGCCGCCGAGGCCGCCGTTGAGGCCGCCCCCGCAGCCGCTGAGGCAGTCGCAGCCGAGGAGAACAAGACCGTAGAGGCTCCAGCCGCTGAGGCTCACGCAGCCGAGAACAAGACTGCTGAGGCCGCTCCCGCAGCTGAAGAGAAGAAGGAACAGCCCGGATTCGAGGGCGTCTTCGCTCTGACTGGCCTTCTGGCAGTTGCCTACCTCGTTCTTGGCAGGAGAGAGTAAAATCAAATAGCTGGGGGGCTTCGGCTCTCCAGAACTATCTTCTTTTTGGAATCATTATCCTTTAGTGCTCTTTTCCGGAATTTTTCGCGCAGCTTTCTCGGCGATAGATCATTGATTTATTGAGATTGTTGGCCAAAAGTGATATTAATTAAAAGCTTGCTTACGGTGAGGCAGCGCCTATGGGCGGGATCATGCAGCGTCAGACCATTTGTCCATGTTCCTTACCGGCCAAGCGGCCTTGCGCAAAGCAGGTTATCGCATTCCCATAGCGCTGACAAAGGAGGCCGTAACTATGAAGAAAGCATTATTGATTTTAGTATCCATCACGATGCTGTTTGCTGCATTTATGACCGTGAACGCATCTGAAGACGCCGCCGAAGAGAGCAATGCCAGCGCAGCCGTCGCCGAAGAGACTCATGAGGCTGCATCCGCTCATGCCGAAAACGTGGCTGAGGCCGCAGAAGAAAAGACGGTAGAGGAGAACAAAACCGCTGAGGCCGCTCACGCAACCGAAGAAAAGAAGGAACAGCCCGGATTCGAGGGCGTCTTCGCATTGGCTGGTCTTCTGGCAGTTGCCTTCCTGGCATTCGGCAAGAGGGCATAAATTAGCCACCGGCAAAGAAGAGCCCCCGGCTCTTCATGCACCAATCTTTTTTCATCACTTGTCTTTGATTCAACTGATTTCTTCGCCACCACGCTATTGAACCGCAATTGGATCGATTGCTTCTCTTGTTTTCCATTCTTCTCATGAATAAATTATTATACTTTGCTGGGAAAGGAGTAATTGGATTTCATCTAATGGCATCAATTTGATGGATCCAAATATCGTTAGCTTACTATGCAGACTGCAATCGTTTTGTGCCCGGGTGAATTTATGTCTGAGCAAACCAGAAGAGTTGCACAATTTTGGCAGGATGTCGATGGCAGCGTCTCATGCTCCCTCTGTCATCAGAATTGCCGCATTCGTCCCGGCCTTCGTGGATTGTGCGGCGTCCGAGAGAATCAGAACGGGACGCTGATGACTCTAGTTTACGGAAATCTCGTGGCGGCCAACGTCGATCCCATCGAAAAGAAACCCTTCTTCCATTTTCTGCCGGGAACCCTGGCCTACTCCATCGCCACCGTCGGCTGCAACTTCCGCTGCCTGCACTGCCAGAATGCCGATATCGCCCAGATTCCCAAAGACCTAATTCGCATTCCCGGCGATTTCGTATCTCCGGAGGAGGTCGTGGCCACGGCGGTCGCTTATGGGTGCCGTTCCATTGCCTATACGTATTCCGAGCCTACCATCTTCTTTGAATATGCTTATGATGTGGCCGTCCTGGCCAAGAAAAATGGTCTGAAGAACGTCTTCGTCAGCAACGGCTACACCGGCGAGGAAGCCGCCGAAACCATCATTCCGTTCCTTGATGCCAATAATATCGATCTCAAGGGCGATGATGACTTCTATCGAAAGGTGTGCGGCGCAAGGGTGGAGCCGGTAAAGCAAAATATCGAGCTGTTCCATAAAAAGGGCGTGTGGGTGGAGGTCACAACCCTCGTCATACCCGGCTACAACGACTCCGCGGAGCAATTAAAGGGGATTGCAGAGTTTCTGGCGGGTGTAAGCCCGGACATGCCCTGGCATATCTCGGCATTTTATCCCATGCATAAGCTCACGAGTGTGCCCCGCACCAGCGTACAAACTTTGCTGCGGGCTCGAGACATCGGCCTTGAAGCCGGTCTCAAGCATGTGTACCTGGGAAATATTCCGGGAGAGGGCGAGAATACCCTCTGCCCCGTTTGCGGCCAGGTTCAGATCGAGCGGCTGGGATATCGGGTCATGAGAAATTCCATAATCGACGGCCACTGTTCCCAATGCGGCTCTGCCATCTCCGGCGTCTGGTCCTGACATAACTCTTAAGTATCCAGCCGTACCGTTTTCGTTTTATATGCCGTTTGCAAGTGTCCCCGAAGCCCTCGAAGAGGTCAGGAAAGGCAGGTTCATAATTATCCTGGATGATGAGAATCGAGAGAATGAGGGCGATCTGATGATGGCCGCGGATTTGGTCACTCCGGACGCCATCAACTTCATGGCCACTCATGGCCGCGGGTTGATCTGCATGCCCATGACGAAGAATCGTCTTCGCGAGGTCGGTCTCCATCTCATGACCTCCCAAAACACGGAATCTATGGGCACGGCCTTTACCATCTCCGTGGATGCCAAGCATAACACCACTACCGGAATATCCGCATTCGACCGGGCGACCACGGTTCATGTCCTCATCGACCCGAAGACGACCAGAAGCGATATCGTGACGCCCGGCCACACCTTCCCGCTGCAGGCAAAAGAGGGCGGAGTTTTGCGCCGCACCGGTCATACCGAAGCGTGCGTCGATTTTGCCCGGTTGGCCGGCCTCTGCCCCGCGGGCGTTATCTGCGAGATCATGGCCGACGACGGAACCATGGCGCGGCTGCCCGAGCTGGAGCGTTTTGCAGAGAAGCACGGCCTGAAGATGGTTACCATCGAAAGCCTCATCAGCTACCGAATGCAGCGCGAGAAGCTCGTTTGCAAGGTCTCGGACGTGTCCATGCCGACGGAATATGGGGACTTCCGGGCCATCGGCTACGAGTCCATCCTGGACGGCCAGTGCCATGTGGCGCTGGTAGCCGGAGATCCGACCGCCGAGGATGCTCTGGTCCGGGTGCACTCGGAATGCCTGACCGGAGACGTCTTCTCATCCAAGCGCTGCGATTGCGGCGATCAGCTTCGAAAGGCGCTGCACCTTATCGGCGAAAACGGCAACGGCGTTCTGCTTTACATGCGCCAGGAGGGCAGGGGCATCGGCCTTGCCAATAAGTTGCGCGCCTACGCTCTGCAGGATGCGGGCTCGGATACCGTGGAGGCCAATAATGAGCTTGGCTACCCGGCCGATCTGCGGGACTACGGCATCGGCGCCCAGATCCTGGTGGATCTCGGAATCAAAAAGATGCGTCTTCTCACCAACAATCCCAGAAAAGTGATCGGCCTGGAAGGCTACGGCCTCCAGATCGTGGAGCGGGTGCCCCTGGAGATCGCACCGAATAATGTCAATAGAAGATATCTGGAGACGAAGAGAGACAAGCTCCATCATCTTCTTCTCCAGAATGAAACGCCGCAAAATGATCAGATCTGAAAGCGGCTCTTAAGCGGCGTCGGTCGTTATCAGTCGATGCTGATGCGCTTGCGGGAGGTAACGCTCTCCTTGGGTAGGGTGATCTCCAGAACGCCTTCTGCAAGCCTCGCCTTTGTCTCCTCTACCTTTATGCTCACGGGAAGGGAAACGCTTCGCTCAAATCTCCTGTAAGTGCGCTCTCGCTTGTGGAAGTCTTTCTCGGCGACCTCCGTCTCCGTCTTTCGTTCCGCCACCACGCGCAGCTCATCGTCGACAATGGAGATATCGACATCTTGCTTGCTGACGCCGGGTAGATCCATGGTCACAATCAATGCCTCATCAGTCTCCTTGATATCAGCCAAGGGCGCTAATGAGTCCTTTTCCGTCTTCGGTGTCTCGACCTCTTCCATCAGGTCGCCCATGCGCTGCTGCATGCGCTGCATCTCTTCAAGATAGCGGGATTCAAGATCAGTAAGCCCCAAATCCTCCATGAGCCGGTTCATCCTCTTCTGCAGCTTCTTCAGCTCTTCCGCCGGAATCAGTCCCGTCAAATCATCACCTCAATAATGCCTCAAAATTCTCGCAATATACTCTTGAAATATGTGCTGCTACAGCTTATATTTCTTCCTATAGATATGCTGCCTGAATCTTCACCACTTCCGTCGAGTCGGCGGCAGCCGCATATTCGGCCAAAGGCTCTTGGTTTAGCTTCAGGAATACATGCCCCCAATTGAACTTGGAGAGGATTCGCTGTGCCTGCTCCGGTTCGCCCAGGATCACCAAACCTGCCGCCAGCGCTTCCACTGTGGAGAGCTTGAAGGGCTTGCCGTAGTTCACCGGATTGGCGGCCACCAGAAAGGGAAGGGCTCGCTCCTGCAGCTTGACGCGGGCAAAGACCTCCTCGGCATGAGCCCAGCTGCAGTCGAGTGCTGCAAGCCCCCTTCCGCCCTTGTCCGCCGGCGAGAGGGCTTTCTCGGAGAACGGACTGAGCACCAGGAAGGGCTTGAGCTGGTTGATGTGATTTGTCAGCCGGGCCAATTCGAAGCGGGCCAGCTTTCTGCCTGAGCATTTCTTAGGATCGCACTGATTGGCATGATAAATGACAAGCTCCATTGGCGGTATCTATACACCGATAATCCTATTAACATTGTGTTCAACTCCAATTCCAGCTAATTAAAACAGCAAATACTAGTATCGGGTGCTTTCTGATGAGTGAGGTCTCCAAGGAGTATAACTTCAAACAAGCAGAGGAGAAGTGGGTGGCAAGCTGGGACAGCTCCGTCTACTACTTTGACTGGGAATCGAAGAAGCCGCAGTACATCATCGACACTCCGCCGCCTTATCCTACCGGAAACTTCCATATCGGCAACGCCCTCAATTGGTGCTACATCGACTTTGTGGCCCGCTACAAGCGCATGCGTGGCTTCAATGTCATGTTCCCGCAGGGCTGGGATTGCCACGGCCTGCCCACAGAGGTCAAGGTCGAGGAGATCAACCACATCACCAAGAACCAGGTGCCGAGAGAGGAGTTTCGCAGGCTGTGCGAGAAGCTGACCGACGAAGCCATCGAGCGCTTCCATCTTTCTATGGGGCGGCTGGGCCTTTCCATCGACTGGTCCAACGAGTACGTCACCATGAAGCCGGAGTACTACGTCAAGACGCAGACCTCCTTTGTGCAGATGCACGAGCACGGCCTCATCTACCGCGAGGACCATCCGGTAAACTGGTGCCCGCGCTGCGGGACGGCCATCGCCTTCGCCGAGGTGGAGTACGACTCCCGCACCACGTCCCTCAATTACATGCGCTTCCAGGCCGAGGACGGCTATCTTGAGATCGCCACCTCCCGGCCCGAGCTGTTGGCAGCCTGCGTGGCCGTGGCCGTGAACCCGGAGGACGAGCGCTACTCCAGGCACATCGGCAAGAATGTGCGCGTCCCCATCTTCGACTACGAGGTTCCAGTGCTGGCCGATCCCGTGGTGGACACCAAGTTCGGCACGGGCGTGGTCATGATCTGCACCTTCGGCGACAAGCAGGATGTGCGCTGGTGGATGGAGCATCATCTGCCGCTCCGCCAGGCCATCGATAGAAACGGCCGGTTGACTAACATCGCCGGACCCTACGTCGGGCTATCCGTGGATGAGACCAAGAAGAAGATCATCCAGGATATGCTTGGAGAGAAGATCATCTTCAAGCAGGAGCCGCTGGAGCAGAATGTGGGACTGTGCTGGCGGTGCAA
>JAJRAT010000112.1 GCA_028682845.1 Methanothrix sp.
GACACTTCAGTTCCCCATTGGCCCAGGATGAAGCATCGGCTACGGACGCCCCCAGGCGCGCGGCAAGCCTGGAGAGCCGTCCCGCCTCAGAATCACTGCCCTCTCCCTCGCCCAAGCTGCAAACCATCTTCTTCAAATCCTGCAATCCGGCAAAGGTGCGTACTCCCGCATCCTGCAGCTTTTCCGCCGCCAGAACAGCGGCGAGGAGCGTGTCCAAATTATCCTTGAAGAATCCCAAAGTTGCTTCCGGTGCGAGATACCACACCTCAAGAGACTCGGCCTCCTCAACCCCCTCCGGCCCGTCCCATTCGTTGCCGACCACCGACACGTGACTGTAGCTCGCGGCCAGGGCCTGAAGCTCTCTTGGACTCTCCGCCAAATGCAGGTCGATCAGCTTGTCCAGCCCCCGCGCCTTCAATTCCTGGAAAGCTTTTGTGGAGGATACGGCCACGGCTCGCTCTCGAATGCGTAGCGGCGGCTTTTCTCGCAAGGGCCGAATCCGCCGGAGCAGTTCGTCCATCCCGCTGCCCTGCACCTGCCGGGCGCTGGCGACGGCATTTTCTGCAATCCTGCGGTTCTCCAGCAACAGCTCGGGAGAAGAAGCGGCAAAGAGTGTGGCGATCTTTAAGCGGGCGTATTCCGTATGAGCATATGCAGCCAGGCGGCTGATGAGCATCTGGTAGACCTTCAAGACCTCTTCCGTGGCCAGGAAGTCATCGGGCTTGACGCCGTACTTTATCCCGCGAGCATACTGGACGAGTGAGAGTGCCTGGCGTTCGCTCAAGCTCTTGGCAAGGCCTGCTACATCCCCCTCAATTATAGCCTGAAGGGCATGATCCTCGTCCCCATAATTTTCCATCAGGCGCTCCCGAATACGAGAGCCCACGCCCGGCAGATCCACCAGCTTCAACGCGCCTACATTTTGTAAGGAATATAATATATCAGTTCCGGGCAGATCGAGTCCTGCTACATGCCGGGAAGCTTGATATTCTGCCGGGCAAATGCCGTGGACTTGTGCTGCTAAATCGCCTGTTGAATCTGGAAGAGGATGAGTGCGTATTTCTGTCTGAAGAATCTATGCAGGACCTCTTGGACCTCCCGGTCACCGCAGAAATCATGGAGACGGGGCTGGATGCCGATGGCCTGATAGAGATCTCTAATCTTGGAATCGCCCTGCATCTCTCGGAGCCCGCCCCTATTTGGCTGCTGCTCACGGATAAGTATTCGGACCGGAAAATCCTTCAGGACCATGCGGAAAAATGGAAAGGCCTGCCCGGCAGAAAAACCGAGGCTTCTGAGAAGGATTTCTTCCTCGCGCTCACTGAGTACTTTTCCGTGTCGCTCATGCAGGAACTGCTTTGCGAAGAATGCCAAATAAAGGGAGCCCCGTTTTTCGTTGAGGAGAGAATTGAGCGCCTGGCGTCCCTGGTCGGCCCGCGAACGCCGCCGGGCGCAAGCATTCTCGAGATCTGCTGCGGCAGCGGCATGGCCACCCGGGCCCTTTTGCGTCTGGGACACCGGCCCCTGGCCATGGACTCGGATCGCTGCGACCTTTGCCAATCTTTGAAAAGCGACCTCATGGACCCGCAAAGCTGCTTTGTCCTGGACGCCAGGCTCTTGCCCCGGTTCTTTGCGCCCCAATCGTTCCAGATAGTCATGGGATTCATGGTCGGCCTGATCGACGACTTCAACTGGCCGCTTTGGAGAGACATTCTTCTCAAAGCATCAAGCCTTGCCCAAGAAAAAGTGCTTTTCACCACATATACGCAAAAAGAGGCGGAACTCATCGCGAAGGCCCTGAGCGAAGCAGGCTGGAAGGGAGAGGTGATCGACCATCGAGACCCGTCCGGAATTTATGATCAGTGGGCATATTACGGGCAAAAGTTGGCATGACGGAAAGGTTAATTACGGCTCGCCGCCAGGATTGTTGTGGGGTGAGACTTTTGGCGGAGTTCAAGAAGCGAAATGCAGAGAGAAAGGGTGGCAAGAAGGAAGAGATCAAGAGCAAGAAACTCCTGGAAGAGAACCTCGACGATCTGAGGGGCAGAGGCGAAGAGGAGAAGTAATTCGCGCGAGGATTGCCCCTTTTTTTCGGGTGAAAGCCCATATTGCCCAAAACGGTTCCTGTAAATATGATTTTTCGGTCCGGACGGCTCTCCGTCCGGAATAAATCATGAGGCGTTGGATTTTGGGGCGGCCTTTGATTCCGTAATTCGCCCATGCATCTCGCCGTTTTCTTGTTCAGGACGGAGTAACGCTCAAGCCGCGGCTCAGCTCCTTGAGCTTCTCGATGCTTTCCATAGTCTTGACAGACTCCTTCTTCTTTTCATCCTCGAAGTGCTTGATGATCTCTCCCAGTGAGATAGTGAGCCTGTAAACCTTCATCGGTCTGCCCTTTCCGTCTTTCTTGATCTCGCGCTCCTCCACCCAGCTATTATTGCGCAAGGTTCGCATGGCAATGCTCACCTCGGGCTGGCGGAGATTGGAGCCGATCTCGATCTCACGGGACGTGGCCTCCTCCACATTGGCAAGATATGTAATCATGCTGGCCACATTTCTGGGGATGCCTAGTTCCCTCAAGACCTCCACAAACTCCCGGTCAGCATCATCCAAAACTTTTACGGAGAATTGTCTCATAACGACCTCATTCTTTTTTTCTATATAACAAATCCTTTATGATATAAATAGTTTATTTCGATATTGCTTATTTTTGTTTTTCTAAGATATAGCCGCCAATATGAAGCTGTGGCGAATGTGCGCCACCTGAGTGATTTATTATTAAAATATATTCATAGAAAATGACGAATGACTGAAATTGCCTGCACGGAAATATAGGTAATACATATTCAATTGAAAAATAATTTTAAGAGAATGATTATTTATAAATATATAAATGATAATAAAAAAATTATTGAATAGTTTTATTTCGGCTTTGCATAAATGTGCATAAACGCCGCTAGGATGAAATGCTTGAATGAGAAAATAGATATATAATGTATTTCATTGCCTGCGGCTATGGAATTGAAGCTTGATCCCTGGGGCGCAGTTCACGTAGATGATTACACCAAACTCTTCGACGAGTTCGGGATATCGAGCTTCGATCAGATCCTGCCCGGGCTTGAGCGCCCGCACCCGTACATGAGGCGCAAGATCATCTTCGGCCACAGGAACTATGACTCCGTGCTGCGAGCCATGCAGCAGCATAAGCCCTTTGCCGTCATGAGCGGCTTCATGCCCTCGGGAAGAGCCCATTTCGGCCACATGATGGTCATGAACGAGATCATCTGGCACCAGCAGCAAGGAGGCGACGCCTTTGCCGCCGTTGCCAATATGGAGGCTCATGCCGTGCGGGGCATAAGCTGGAGCAAGTGCCGGGATCTCGGCATCAACGAGTACATCCTCAGCCTGATTGCTCTCGGCTTCGAGCCCAAAGAAAACAGCCATATCTACTTCCAGTCCGAGAACTACAAGATGAGAAACCTGGCCTTCGAGCTGGGCATATCGGCCAACTTCTCGGAGGTCAGCGCCATCTACGGCTTCTCCGGTGAGACGCATCTCTCCCACATGCAAAGCGTCATGTGCCAGAGTGCCGACATCCTGCACCCCCAGCTTGCGGAATTTGGGGGTCCGAAGCCGGTGGTCATCCCCGTGGGAGCCGATCAGGACCCTCACATCAAGCTTACCCGCGACCTGGCCTACCGCACGAGAAAGTTCCTGGTGGAGGTGCGAAGCGATAACAATGGCGATTATGTCAGTCTTCGCGGCAAAGCGGCCAGCCCGGAGCTGATGAAAGACGCCGAGGCCATGCTCAAAGAGGCGGCTTACGGCAAAGTCAAGAGATATGAAGAGCATATCGACGTCACGGATATCCAGGACAGAGACGGCCTCGCCTCCGGCTCGCTGCTGGCCCGGATCGAGGAGCGCGTTATAAAGCTGGAGACCGGGCACGGAGAGTTCGGCTTCATCCCGCCCGCCTCCATCTACCACAGGTTCATGACCGGCCTTACAGGAGGAAAGATGTCCTCCTCCAAGCCGGAGAGCCACATTGCCCTGACCGAGGAGCCCAAAGAGGCAGGCAAAAAGATCATGAAGGCCATCACCGGAGGCCGCCAGAGCCTCTCCGAGCAAAAGAAGCTGGGCGGCGAGCCGGAGAAGTGCTCCATCTACGAGTTCCTGGTCTTCCACCTCTCCGACGACGACAAAGAGCTTTTGGAGCTGGACGCGGAATGCCGCTCCGGCAGGCGCATGTGCGGAACATGCAAGAAGGACGTGGCCGAGCGCATCCAGCAGTTCCTGACCGAACACCAGAGGGCGCGCGAGGCGGCGAAGGAAAGGCTGCCGGAGTTTGGGATTAAGGCATAATGGCTTTGTTGACTCGATACATATTTCAAAGGATTAATTTGGATAGTACTCAAAAGCTATTTATTCATCTCTGGTTTATCATTGCCCATGAGCAAGTTCACGGGCCTTGAGTTGTCTCCAAAAAAAATAGAATATTTAAAATACATTCAGGAACAAGAAGGTCCGGTAAAGACAACAGACATCTCCACTGAATTTAATGTCGACCCGTCGACGATAACCAAGACGGTAACTGAATTATCTGCGGCGGGATTGATCCGGCATCTGCCCTATCGCGGCATCAGCCTCACCGATGAAGGCAAGACCTATGCGGAATTTCTCATAAGGCGACATAGAATCCTGAGCCTCGTCTTGACTCATTACGGCCTTTCCGGCGACGAGGCTTGCGCCGCCGTCTCAAAGTTTGAGGGTTATGTGCCAAGAGACGTTGTGGACAAAATCTGCACGTCGCTGGGCCATCCCACGATGGGAGTGTGCGGAAAGATTCAGCACGATAAATGCTGCTGTCCGACCGTTGAATGAAGGCGAAAGGCGAATTTAAAGGTGAACAATAATAAGCGAATCACAGTTTTCAAGCCACATACCGGACCTTGACCTCATCACTTACTACAGCGAGAAGAACCGGTCTTTTTTCTCCAAAATCAGTCCCTGGACCAAGATGGCCGGCCTTGTCTCCATAGTTCTCTTTGTGACTGTTGTGCAAAGCATTCTGCCGCTGATTGCGCTCTACCTGGCCATTCTGGCAGTGTACTGGCGTTCGGGCCTTCCCGTCAAGAAACTGTTCCAGTGGTATCTACTTCCGGCGGTCTTTGTCCTGTCGCTGGTCTTCCTGCTGATGTGGAATGAGCCGGGCAGGCCGATATTTTCGCTCAGGTTTTTCAAAATAGGCCTTTCGCTGACAGATAATGGATTGATGCTGGTGGTCGGGCTGCTCTTGAAGGCTCTTATCTCCATGACCTATTCCCTGCTCTTCCTCATGACCACGAGATACTCCTACCTCTCGGCGATGATCTACCGCATCTTTCCCTCGCCCCTGGACCAGGTTTTTCTCATGTCCTACCGATTTATTTTCATAACGCTGAAGATGGTAGCCTCCATGATGAAGGCCCTGAAGTCTCGCGGCGGAGGGCTGATCAAGGGCATGACGCGCCAGAGCCAGCTCTTTGCCGAGGTCTTTGCCCTGGTATTCATCAGATCGTTCGACCGGGCGGAGAAGGTGA
>JAJRAT010000065.1 GCA_028682845.1 Methanothrix sp.
GTGACCAGCGGCTGCCTCGTCTCCGCATCCACGAACTTGACGTCACCCCCGAAGCGAAGCTCCACCTCCTCCGGAGCCAAGACCTGAATCACCACCAGATCATGCCTGGAGAGGCGGTAGATGCCCGACAAAATCTCATCGGTGTCCCCCAAAAAGTCGGAGACCAGCACCACCAGGCTGGTGGTGGTGATGAGCGACTCGAACTGGTCGATGACCGGCTTGAGGTTGGTTCCGCCGTGAGGCTGGACCTTGTCCAGCTCATCGATGGATTGGAAGAGTTTTATCCGGCCTCTTTTGGGCTCGCCGGCATAGAGCCGCTTGCAGAACAAGGATAGCGCGTATTTCTCATTCTCAAGAGTGGCAAGATAGGCAAAGCCCGCCGCCAGGCGCGAGGCGAAGGCGAACTTGCCCTCATAGCCCATGCTGCCGCTGCCGTCGAGGAGAATATGCACCACGAGGCTGCGCTCCTCCTCATGCTCGCGGATGTAGAGCTTCTCCGTTCGAGCATAAGCCTTCCAGTCGATCAGCTTGAAGTCGTCCCCTTTGCGGTACTCCCGGTAGCCGACGGGGCTGATGCCGTGGCCGAAGCGCAGCGATTTTCTGCCGCCGCTATAGGCGGTAGAGACGCGCTTCTTGACGAGCAGGGAGAATCGCTCCAGCTCCTTGAAGAACTCTGTGTCCATGACCCTAAACCCAAAATCTGTCCAATTTTCTTTTAAACGTTATTTTTAATTTTCAGAGGTTGAGGCTCTTCAGTAGATCAGATATCACCTGGTCGCGAGTCAGGCCCTTCCGCTCCGCCTCGAAGCCGAGGATCAGCCTGTGCCTGAGCACCGGGTACGCCATGACGTGCAGATCCTCCTTGGAGACGTAATTTCTGCCCTGCAAGAAGGCCCTGGCCTTGGAAGAGACGATGAGGCCGATGGTGGCTCTGGGGCTGGCTCCGTACTGCACGCCCTCCCACTTGCGGGTGGCCAAAATCAAATTGACCGCCGCCGCCTTCAGATCGTCGGAGACCGGAATGTCGCGGCAAAGCTGCTGCAGCATGATGACTTCGTCTTTGCTCACCACCCTCTCCACAACCGGCTCACCGCGACCGGAGAATCGATCCAGGATCTTCATCTCCTCGTCTGCATTCGGATAATCCATGAAAATCTTGAGCAGGAACCTGTCCAGTTGGGCCTCGGGCAGGGGGAAGGTGCCCTCCATCTCGATGGGGTTTTGCGTAGCCAGGAGGAAGAAGGGCCTGTCCAGAAGATAGGTCTTCTTGCCTACCGTCACCTGCTTCTCCTGCATGGCTTCGAGAAGCGCGCTCTGCGTCTTGGGCGAGGCGCGGTTGATCTCATCGGCCAGAACGATGTTGGAGAATACCGGTCCCGCCTCGAAACGGAACTTCTTGATCCCGTCCGTCTCGTCGATGATGGTCGTGCCGGTGATATCGGCAGGCATCAGGTCCGGCGTGCACTGAATCCTGCTGTAGCCGAGGCCGAGGCACGAAGCCGTCGTCTTCACCAGCAGCGTCTTGGCCAGGCCCGGATTGCTCTCCAGCAGGGCATGGCCGCCGGAAAGAACGGCGATGATTAGCTGCTCGATGGCCACATTTTGTCCGACCACAACCTTGTCGATCTCGCGTCTAAGTCTCTGGAAAATTTCCGGAGCTTTGCTGTAAACTGCCTGGGCGTCCTCCGTCATTCTTCTCTCCTTTTAACAATTTTCTGGAGATGCTTTTGATTCTTTTTAATTCTAATTATACCTTTGCAAAATCCATCATGCATCGATTCATGATAAGCCTTATGATGATTCATGACGGCATTATGGTGATTCAAGACGGCTCAGTGATGAATCATGACTGCTCAATGATGATTCATAATAAGCCTGGCTGCGATCCTTTGTGGGTCCTGGAAAGCAAAGATGTAAATACGCCAGAGCCTATAGTTATTTTGGGAGATATAATGGCTGCAGAAGATGCCATAAAGGCCACGGTCGACGAACTTCTCAAGGCTCTTTCCGCCAAGAATATCATTGGCGAGCCGATTGAGATGGAGGACAAGATCATCATACCCATCACGAAGATGGGCATGGGATTTGGAACCGGCATCGGCCACGGAAGCGATGACGCCAGCAAAGGCGGCGTGGCAGGCGGGGCCGGAGGCGGTGTGGGTGTGTTTCCGGTTGCGGTAGTGATAGTGTTCAAGGGCGTGAGCGGATCGGATGGTGTTAGGGTCATTCCCCTATCGGCTCCAAGTCCATTGGCCGAGCCGATAACCAATATTGCTCACCTCTTCATGGACAAGCTGATGGGCAAAAAGGAGGGCCGGGAAAAGAAGCCCGGACACATTGCCACCATCGACGTAGAGTAGGTTTGGGCAGATGCTCGCTTGGGTTGAAGTCTCGTCTATCATTTTGACGACCCTCTCAGCTTTGGCGGCATTGATCTTTGTGCTTTTAATCTTCTTTTTGATAATTCCATTCCATCTTGACCTGGAATTCAAGAAGCAAGGCCCAACGGTGCGAGGGCGTTACGAAGTATCATGGCTGGGATTTATCCTGAAAAAAGATGCGATCGAATCGTCGCCTGCACAGGATGCGATCACTTCTATTTTACGCGAAACGCAGGACGAAGCGAAAAGAGCGCAGGGCGATGAATATGACTGTAAAGATGAGGCCCAGGCAAAGACCGCACAAGATGCCGAAGAGCATGAAAACGCAGAACCTGAAAAGATAGTAGAGAAAACGGATGGGCAAAAGACAAAAGACGCAGGGCAAAAGATAAAAGACACGCCAGAGGATGATCCTGGAAATAAAACCGGAAAAAATTCCGCTCCTGCCCTTCCCTTTAATCCGAGAACTCTGCTGGATGCCTTTCCCGCCATTGTCCGGGTCTGCAGAGATCTGGTCAAATCGTTGAGTTTCCAAAAGCTTTCCTGTTGCATCTGCTTCGGCCTGGACGATCCGGTTGATACGGCGGTGATGAGCGGATACCTCTGGGCGATCGTATCTGCTCTGGGCCTATTTCGAGCAAATATCCTCATCTCGCCGAGCTTTGCGGGAATGATGCTGGAAGGGGACTTTGTTGCCGATGTCCGGGCCAGAATGATCTGGGCATTGTGGGCATTGATCAACGCCCTGCGGGAAAGGGAGATAAGAAAGCTGTTGAGGGAAGTGGTGAGATCTTGAAAAATATTACAAAGAAAATCTTAAAGAGCAATGCCGTCAGGATAGCACCATGCAGGAAATAAAGCTTCCCGCAATCGAGACGGAGATCAGAGTCGCCAAAGAGATGGCGGCAGGCAACAAGATTATTTATACCGTGGTCAAGGTCTCCATTTTGAAGAGCGACGAAGGATATATTATGGGAAGCTGGATAACCCCTCTGGCCATGCTTATCGTCGAGCCGGGGAGGCAGTACGCGCTCTCCATCACGGGAGAGAAGATGCCCCTAGAGATGATACTGGAATTGGCACCGTCCCTGAAATCCGTAGTTGATAAGGCGCGGGGAATTCACAGGATCAAAGTAACCTGATCCGGCTGAATGTTTGCAGAGAATAGAATACCTGAAAAAATGCCTGGAATTTATCGGAAAGGCGGATGGCAAAATATGCCGCTTCACCTCAATAAACCCGCACTGCGCTGCCTTGGCATTGCAGAGAGTTTTGTTCGCACTCGCCCTCATTCCGTTCTGGCAGGTGCGGTCATGCGCGCGGACCGGCGCGTGGACGGTCTTGCCTACGCCCGCGCCACCGTGGGCGGGGATGATGCCACCGAGGCGGTCCTCCAAATCTACAGCAAATTGGACCGCTCCGATGTCAATGTCCTGCTGCTCGGCGGTGCGGCAATTAGTTGGTTCAATATCATCGATCTTGATCTGGTCTTCGAGAGGGTGCATAAGCCGCTGGTCTGCCTGACTTATGAGGAGTCGCCAGGTCTGGAAGAATACATCCGCGAATATTTTTTGCAGCCTGATGAGAAGCTTCGCCGCTACGCTCGCCTGGGCACGCGCGTGAGCGTGCGGCTGAAAACCGGCTTTGAGGTTTATGTGCGCGTCCTCGGCATGACAGCCGACGAGGCCAGAATTTTACTCAACAAATTCACCCTGGATGGCCGCGTGCCCGAGCCGGTGCGGGTGGCGCGGCTGGCGGCGCGGGCGGCTTTGCATTCCTGCGAAGAGAAACGATAAAAAGCGGCCAGGATTAGGATTAGGATACCGCAATCATTTTATCGGATCTTTGCATTATGAGATTTGATGCATTTGGCGGGACACCATATCGCAAGTGCCGATTTCGAGGCGCACAGGATATGAGATACAGGGCAACAAGGAAAATTCTTCTCCTTTCAATATTCGTATTGTTCCTTGCGGCTGGAATTTATGGCTGGGGCGAATATCAGGATTTCAACGCCGTGCCGACCACCCGCATTGCTCCGGGCGAATACTACCCCGAGATGCCGCCGGATGAATCTCATCATTACATACAGATTCCCATCGACCACCAGAACCAGTCGCTTGGCAACTTTACAGATTTTTACCTCCTGAGCCCCGAATTCAAAGCAGACGACGGTGTGGTCTTCTGGCTCTGCGATAATCAGCAAGAAAAGGTCGGAATGATCAATTCATCTGAGGATTTTGAATACTTCGATGCCGATTTAGGCGGCCTCTCCTACGTGCTCATAGGAAACCGCGGCGTGAGCCCCACATTATTTCCTGAGGTGTTCAACAAAGACGGCTCGGTGAATTATCCGCTGGCGCTAAAACTCTACGGCTCAAACCAGCAGATCGACGACATTGAAGCGGTTAGACGGGATATGCAGCACAAAGGACTGCTGCCCCAAGACGGCAAGATCATGGTCTATGGCGGCTCAGGCGGCGGAGTTTTGGTGCAGCAGTATTTGGATAAGTACGGAGAGCATGTTTCCCGCGCCCTGATCGAGTCGAGCGGCAGCCCGGATTTGGCAAGGATGCATAATGCAACATTCATGAAAAGTACCTACGAATCAAACCCGAGTGTTGCGAATTCCTACTTCGCCTTATATCAAAAAGGAGATGCGACAGCATCCTTGGCATTCATGCTTTTCAAGGTCGGACTGGAAGGCGACACGCAGTTGCAGAAGAAAATAGTAAACAGCAAAACGGATATGTTAGCACTGGGCGATAAAATCGCCTGTCTGAAATCCTGGCTCGTGCCTTCCAATAATTTTCCCTTGATTCAACTAATCCTGGATGCGCCATGTGAGTTGGAAGTCAAAGTGCGCGTGTACGAGCTGATGGGCGAGGATCTGGAAAACTACCATCCGGCCTCTGCGCATGACATAGGCCTCGGGTACGAGTGGTCGAAAGTCCTTCTCGCCGATTTCATGAAAGCTCATGAGGAAGGGATAATCCCGATAACGCAGATCAATCTGAACCGCTCGCGCTACCGGGGAGAGGTGATGGTCTGGTCCGGGACTGCCGATCAGGATTTTTCAAACCAAATGGGACAGTGGCTGAGTGATTCATATATTTACTCAAGACTTGCCATATTTGACGATGTTCACCGGCTTCGAAAGCATCCGGACTACTA
>JAJRAT010000162.1 GCA_028682845.1 Methanothrix sp.
CCCATCAACATCGTTGTCAAGCGGCAGGCGGACTTCGAGATCCTCAATGCTTCCGGGACCCTTTCTGCCGGAGCCAAGAAGTCGCCGATCTCTGCCACTTACAGGAATATCGGCGAAGATCCCATCAAGGATGCCGTGGCAAGGCTGTCCATCTTCAAGCCCTTCTCGTCCACCGACGACCAGGCATTCATCGGCACATTGCAGCCGGGAGAATCGAAGACAGTGGTCTTCAGGCTGGATGTGGACTCCGACGCCACTCCCAAGGATTACGGAATCAACAGCGAGATCAAGTACACCGATGTCAACGGCGACACCGTCATCTCGGAGAGCATGAAGATACCAGTGATCGTCAAGGCCGCATCCTCATCCCTGGTTCTTCCTGCGGCGATTGTTCTCATCATAATCGCAGCAGGCGGATACATGTATCGCAAGAAACAGAAAAAGGCCTGCTAGTCATCAGGCCCCCCTCCTTTTTTGGAGATGCAAGATCGGACCTATTGCAATATAAAAATAATGAGATCAGGAAATAATGAAAAGAATAATGAAAAGAATAATGAAAAGAATAATGAAAAGAATAATGAAAAGAATAATGAAAAGAATAATGAAAAGAATAATTGAGCCGGATTCGAGCAGTCTTGGATGGAATTAGTATGCACGAGAATGTTGTATTATCAAGCTGGGGTGATCGCTTTTGGGCCTGGTTGATAGATGCTCTCTCTATGAGTGCGCTGTGGTATGAGATAATGGTCTACCTGAAAATAGATGCGATCAGCCTTAACGGGGTGTTGCCGTTCATGTTTTTGATGTTCATCTATTGGACCGCGCTGGAGGGCTACAGAGGCCAGTCTCTCGGGAAGATGTTCCTTGATATCGCAGTCACGGGCCCCTATGGAGAGAGCATTCGATTCAGGGATGCGGCAATAGAGAGTTTCGGGAAGGCATTTCTGCTTCCCTTTGATTGTCTCATTGGCTGCTTTGCCTTTCGGAATAGCAGGCAGCGTCTATTCAATAGGATCTCTGATACCGTTGTTATCGACCGGACTCAGGTCGCATGAAGGAAATTGAATCGTCAGGTCTTGATGCTGAATCGTGGTGCTTATGGATAGTGAAATGGGAGATGAGTTGAATCAGAGTTCGAGTAAAGAATTTAATCAAGGTTCGAAACGAGATTCAAATCAGGACATAAGAAGGCACATCGTAAATGCCTGCATCCATTGGGCCAGGATCAAGGGGTATAGCGATTCCACCGGTTTTCTCAGGGGTTTGACAATTTCGGCTAAAGATCCCCTGTCCCTGGATGACCTTGTTCATGAAACCGGCTACAGTAAGTCTACCGTAAGTTCGAATATGAACCTGTTGGAGAACCTGGGATGGGTCAAACGTATTGTGATACCCGGTGACAAAAGGCATCTGTACGCCGCAATTATTGATCCCGAAATCATCAGGACAAACATACTGGACGCCATTACCAATGAGATGCAGCTCTTTTGCGAGGCTCTGAACAGAACCGAATCGGAAATATTGGCCGGCAGGGATGAAGCAAAGTATTTGCTGGAACGAGTTGCTTCTCTCAGGCAATCCTATGAGCTGGGAAAGAAAACGATCGACATTCTGAGAAAAGAATCTTTGAAATGAGCAGTTCTGTAATCGGTTGTGTGAATTGCATGATCGTTGTTCGCGAATCGATGCAGCGGACGGTTGGAACAGACTGCGGATCTTTGGAACAGATCGCTAAGATGATTTTCAGACTCAACCACTGCTGCAAGGCCAAATCCTTGGCAAATTAGCAAAAAGAGGGAATAGAGCCGGGAAGGTAGAGGCGGCTTTGCCGTCTCCACTTCTGCTTCACTTTTGACTCAGTAACCCCTCTGCGTGTGGGTCATGTTGTTATGGAACTTGAACTTGTCCAGGTCCTTGTCCTGCATCAGGACATAGCCGATCCGGCGGTCGTCCACGTGCTCTTCGTACTCTTCTTTGGCATCCTCCCGGCATGAGGAACATGCGCCTCTGGGAATAGAGACGCAAAAGGCGCTGTTCAGGATGCCGTAGCCGCGCTGGGCCTGGGTGGAGATGGTCATGTATCCGGCGCAGTGCGGGCAGAGGCGAACGGTCTCCTCCTGGCTCTCATTGATCATGTCCGTGTCGTAAAATACGCGCTTCCTTCTGCGGTAGAAGTCGCCCGCTCCCGCCAGGGCGTCATTAACCAACTCGTCTCTCTCGTCCCAGATCTTCTGCACCTGGGAGACGGTCGTCTCGATCTCCCGCTTCATCTGTTCGGTTTGCACGAACCTGCCGGGAACAAAGTCCGGCTCCCTGACGTGGGAGTAGTCGAGCCCTGCCATAGCCTGGATGATGCCGGTGTTCACGTAAGGCAATGCGGTTTCAACGGCGTAGCCTCCCTCGAGGACGCAGATATCCGGAGCGAGTTTTTCATTCAACCTGGCATAGCCGTTAGCGGAGAAGCGCATGTTGGCCAGAGGATCGGTGTAGTGGTTGTCCTGTACGGCTGAGTTCAGCACCAGATCAGGCTTGAACTCATCAAGGATGGGCAGGATGAGATTGTCCAGGACGTAGTGGATTCCCTCATCCGTGGTTCCGGGAGGCAGCGGGACGTTGAGCGTACGGGCCAGCGCCTGCGGGCCACCCATCTCATTCACAAATCCGGAACCTGGATAGAGAGTGTGGCCGTCCTGGTGGAAGGACAGGCAGAGCACATCCGGGTCGTGCCAGAAGATCTCCTGGGTTCCGTCGCCGTGATGCACATCGGTATCGATGACGGCGATCCTCTTGTGGCCGTATTTCGTTCTCAGGTAATCGACCAGAATGGCCATGTTGTTGATGTTGCAAAAGCCGCGGTTGCCGTGCACGACTCTCATGCTGTGGTGGCCCGGTGGCCGCACCAGGGCAAAGCCGTTTCGAATCTCGCCCTTCTCCAGGGCATCGGCCAGGGTAAGCGTGCTGCCGGCTGCGATCAGGTGCGCTTCGGTGACCTGAGACTCCACATCGGGGACGCAGAAATGGGTGCGCGCCACGTCCTTTAGCTCAGCCAGGCGGGGTTTGTACTCATCGATATCCGGAAGGTCCATCAGCCCCTCCTCAAAGATCTGATCACGGGTATAGAGCAGCCGCTCCTCTCTTTCCGGGTGAGTGGGCGATATGGCCCAGTCGAAGGCGGGGAAGAAAATCAGGCCCGTCTTTCCGGTTCTGCCTTTGGACGACATCTCCCTAGCACCTCCTCCATGACGGCAAGAGGCCCGCCGGAATCTCCATTCTGACATCCAGAAGCCTTCCCACCGTTGACCAGCCTCGAATCATATTGAAAACCTCGCTGTAAGTCTGTTCTGCTTCACCGGCATACTCTCCGATGCCCAGGCGCTCGGCACGCTCGGCCAGGAGCTTCTTTGCCATCTTCTCAGCCTGTTCAGGCGTCATCTTTCTGTCCGTCACCTTTCCGGTCAAACCTTCCTCGGCCACGATGTACTCGCCCTTCTCCGTGTCTATGTGCAGGTTCAGGGTCAGCGTGGGCCTGGCAACGGCAGCGCCGATGGCATTAGCAACAGGCGCATACTTGGGCACAAACGCCTTTGCGCCCAGGCGGGCGGCCACAAGCGGCACCAGCGGAGGCGCACCGCCACCCACGCCCACGACATTCTGAGCTTGCAGCTTCTCTTTCTTCACGATCTCCCAGATGCGGTAGGCGGGCTCCTGCTCCCATGCCCGGAACATCTCTTCCACCTCGGAGACGATCTTTTCCACCACGGCATCGATGACCTTTTGAGCGGCTTCTTTTGGCGTGCAGTGCAGTTTTGCCGCCACGTCCTGCATGGCCTTCTCAGCTTTGGCTGCATCTCCGATGGTGGTCATTTTTAGGACGCGCATGGCGTCGGTGGGAGTCGGTCCCGTGCCGCCCATGCATAATGCCGGTCCGTTTCTCTGCGGCCCGACAGCAACGCAATTTGCGGCCACGTTCACGACGCTGTCGCCGCCGATGGCTACCGACTTGACGGCAAAGGCCCGCACGTGGGTTAGGAGAGACTCGACCTTTGCGCCTTTCGATGACAGAAGAGGCTTGCCGGATAGGATCAGGGCCAGGTCGGTGGTCGTGCCGCCGATGTCTACCACGACTGATGTCTGCCCGACCGGCGTCAGGGCCAGAACGCCCATGATGCTGGCCGCAGGTCCTGAAAAGATGGTCTCGACGGGCATTTCAATGGACTTGTCCAGGGGCAGGGTTCCGCCGTCCGCTTTGAGGATGTAGACCGGAGCCGATATCTTGCGCTGGCGAAGAGCTGCGGTCATGGCTCCGGCGAACTCCTTGTACTGGTCCTTGGTGGCCACGGTTAGGAGTGTTGTGGCCGCGCGGCGGGGGAAGTTGAGCTGGCCGGAGACCTTATGGCCCAGCTCGATCTTTGCGCCCGGCAGGGCAGCGGCCATGATCTCGCCGACTTGGTTCTCATGAGCGTGATTGCGCTGGCAGAATTTGCCGACCACGGCCACGCGGGAGAGACGCTTTGCAGATATTTTGGAAGCCGCATCCTTGATCTGGGATTCTTTGAGCTTGTCGATCTCCCGCCCCCGGTAGTCGATGGCACCGTCCAGGATGTAAGACTCGCCCAGGTTGTAGTCCTTGGGATTTGTGCCGGGACCGGGGATTAGCACCAGAGCCACGGGGTCCGTCTTGCCCTCTGCTATCATATTCGTGATCAGGGTCGTGCTCAATACGACTCGCTCGATCTTGCGGACGTCAATGCCCACGACCAGCTCATCCAGGGCTCTAAGCAAGCAATTCAACAGATTATCGTGATCTGTTGGCACGTAAGCGGTTTTGACCACTTGGCTTCCGTCCACAAGAACGGCATCGGTGGTGGTCCCGCCGACATCAATTCCAATAAGCATTTTCATTCGCCTTTCGCTATGCGCAAACGATTAGGATATATATTAGGCTTTTCGACCTGCCGGAAAAGAAAACGGAAAGATCATGATTATTCTTTTAATTCGCCAAATCATTTCAACAGTTATCTCAAATCGGAATTTTTAAAATCGCGATCCTCATACTCTCTAAATTGCCTGATACTTCCATAAGCTTGATATATTTTAAAGACATAAGATTAATTAGTCTCGCAGCAGTTCAAGCAGTTCAAGTTTTTGTAGGGATGTGTTCTCCAATGGCAGGAAATATGGATCAATATCTCAAGATATTCCGCGAATCTCATGTTGAAGATCAGCAAACGCTTCTTGGCATTCACGTGCTGATTTATGGAATAGTCAATGCCGTATGGGTGATGCTCAATGTCTTGTTTGTGCCTTCTCGCTATCGATGGCTGATGTTTTATCCCGTGATCGGTTGGGGTGCTCTGGTCTTTGTGCACTGGTGGTTCTATGTTCGCAATGCAGACCGGCTCTGCAGGCTCAGGGAGGAGCGGGCGATCTCCAAGACGGTAAGGAGCGCATCTGTGGAATAAATTAAGTCGAAAAAATCCTTTCGAAAAAATCACGTCAAACAAATCACGTCAAACAAGTCACGTCAAACAAGTCACGTCAAACAA
>JAJRAT010000087.1 GCA_028682845.1 Methanothrix sp.
AGCTCAAAAGAATTGGAAAATATGGGGAAGGCTATCGACGAGATCGGCGCTGCCAAGACCTGCATCACAAGTCAAGTCATGAAAGATGTCAGAAAAATCGTCCTGGAGAAGGGCCTGGACGCTTCAGAGCTTTATGCTGCCCAGCTCACGGGAACCGATCAGAACACTGAGCTGTCTCGCGTGCTGACGATCTGCCGCAAAAACAATCTCAGTCCTGAGGCCATCGCCCAGGTAATCGACAAGCTCGGCGTCATTGAATCTGGAAAGTGGTAATCTCCAACTAAAATTATCCCTTTTGATCTTTTTTCGGCAAGCAGTTTTTCGGAATACCGGAGCCCATCAGGGTGCATATCGTCGCCATTGAATTGATCTTTGCTCGCTCTTTGTTTGAATTGCCCTTTGCTCAAATTTCTGCTTCTCGATTTCTTGAATTGTTTTCTGTTTGCTTACTCTTGCTTAAATTGCCGCTTCTCGATTCATTGAGTTGTGCATTCCGAAAATGTTCTATTCCCAATCCCGCCCTCCCAATGTTCAATGGCGGTTCATGGTCTGCAATGCATAATCTTTAAATACATTGTACTTTTTAACTCATTGTAGTACAAGATTATACATTTGATCCGGTGATTACTTTGAGTTATCTCCAAAAAATCGTGGACGGGCGGGACCTGAGCCTGGAAGAGGCCGAGGCGCTCCTGGGCGAGGTCTTCAATGGATCGACGGATGCGCAGATCGGCGCTCTCCTCATTGCCCTGCGCATGAAGGGTGAATCGATCTCGGAGATCGCAGGCTTCGCCAGGAAGATGAGAGCCTCTGCCGTTCGCATTTCGCCAAAGGTAAAAGGCACGCTGGTGGATACCTGCGGCACGGGCGGCGACGCCACCAATACCATAAATGTAAGCACGGCTGCGGCCATCGTCTCAGCCTCATGCGGGATTCCCGTGGCCAAGCACGGCAATTATGCAGTCAGCTCGAAGTGCGGCAGCGCCAACGTTCTTTCGGAGCTGGGTGTGAATATCTCTCCCCAGCCTGAAGAGGTGCAGAGGATGATCGAGACCGTGGGCATCGGATTCATGCTGGCCCCGCTCTTCCATCCGGCCATGAAGCGCGTCGGGCCGCTGCGAAAAGAGCTGGGCATGCGCACTATCTTTAACATCCTGGGACCACTGACCAATCCGGCAGGCGCAAAGGCGCAGGTGATGGGAGTCTACGATCCCGCGCTCTGCGAGAAGCTGGCCAATGTTCTCAAAATCCTGGGAACCGATCGGGCCATGATCGTGCACGGCAGCGGCATGGACGAGATCACCAACACCGGCAAGACGCAAGTCTCCGAATTAAGGGATGGGCAAGTGCGAAACTACTCCATTCAGCCTCAGGATTTCGGCTATCCCGCAGCAAAACCGGAGGAGATCGCAGGCGGAGCGCCGCAAGAGAATGCCCGCAAGCTGGTGAGGGTCATGCAGGGCGAGCGGTCGCGGGGGCGCGACATCATCGCCATGAACTCCGGCGCGGCGGTTTACGTCTCGGGCCGGGCTCAAACGCTTGCCGAGGGCATGATGATGGCTGAAGAGGCTCTTGATTCGGGAAAAGCCCTGCAAACCCTGAAGCGAATGGTGGCCGCAAACGGCGATCCCTCCAAGCTGGAGCGGTTCCTGTGACAAGGATAAAGGTCTGCGGAATCATGAACCAAATGGAACTCTCGCAAGCAGTCTACGCCGGAGTGGACGCAGTAGGGTTCGTGGTGGAGATCGAAAACTCCAGGCACCGCCTCTCTGCCGATGAGGCCGCCCTTCTCATAAAAAAAGTGCCGGTGTTCACCAAGAGCGTGGCCGTGATTGCGCCCAATGACGCAAACGAGGCCGTCGAGCTGGCCAGGCGGACCGGGGCGGACATCTTGCAGGTTCACGGCTCCCTGAGCCCTGCAGATATGTTAGAGCTGAAAGGCCGGGTCCATCAAAAGCTCATCGCAGCGGTGGCCGCGGGAACCGAATCAAAGGCCGTCCAGAGCTTTGCCAAAAGCGCAGATGCCATCTTGCTGGACACCCTGGCGGGCGGCAAGCTGGGCGGGACCGGAGCCGTTCATGATTGGAACCACAGCGCTGAGATCACCAAATCTCTGAATGCAATTAGCATCCCGGTGATTTTAGCCGGCGGCCTCAAGCCTGAAAATGTCGCCGCAGCCATACGGACCGTAAAACCCTATGCCGTGGACGTCTCCAGCGGCACGGAGACCGCGGGCAAGAAGGACCCGGAAAAGATTCTTTCATTTGTGCGGGAGGTGCGCCAATGTCCTCAGTAGAGTCAATCGTAGAGCCAATATTCGTGGACGTGACCAACAAGGTGAGCGTCGACGCTCCACTGTCCCTGTATCTCGCCTTGCGGGGGCGCAGATATCCTTATCTCCTGGAGTCTGTGGAGAAGTCGGGCCAGAAGGCCAGATTCTCTTTCGTGGGAGCCGACCCGTCCGCTATGGTCACTGTGAAGAACCGGCATTTGACGGTGGAGTTCTTCAACGGAAGCATGGACCCCCTGGAAGAGCGGATCAAAGGGTGCGTTGATGTGAAAAAGAACGGCACCAAGCTGGAAGGCCGAATTATGGAGGGCTACGACCTCTTCGATGCTCTGCGGGCGGCCATTCCCTGCAGCCGCGGTATGCCGAACAGCTTCGATCGGCAGGTATTCACCGGCGGGGGAATCGGCTATCTGGCCTACGATCTGGTCAAGGAGCGCCTGGGCAGAAGCTCGACATCCGAGACGCCCGACGCCCAGTTCAGCCTGGCCGAGAGCACATTCATCTTCGATCACTTGACGAGGAAAGTCTACTTCACCATTGCCCCCATCCTTCCCGGACCGAAAGTAAATCTGATCGAGACCATCGGCGGAATCGATCCCGATTACGACCAGGCCGAGGACCTCGATGGGAAAGGAACCGTCCTCTCGGCAGGCGAGCCGCAGCAGTATGAGGATGCAGTTCTGAAGGCCAAGGAACACATCAAGGACGGCGACATCTTCCAGATCGTCCTGGCCCGATCCACCAGGATCGAGTGCCCTGACCCGGTCAAGCTCTACCGAAAGCTGCGCAGCATCAATCCCAGCCCCTACACTTACCTCTTTGAGTTCGGCGATCTGGCCATTGTGGGAGCATCGCCGGAGACTCTCTTCAACACCTACAACCGCAAACTCAAGGTAAATCCCATTGCCGGAACCTGCCCCCGAGGCAGAACGAAGACCGAGGACGACAGATATGCCAAGATCATGCTCGGCGACGAGAAGGAGCGGGCGGAGCATGTGATGCTGGTCGATCTGGGGCGGAACGACGTTCGGTCCGTGTGCAGATCGGGCACTGTGCAGGTGGAGGATTTCATGTCCGTTCTGAAGTACTCTCACGTGCAGCACATCGAGACCACCGTCTCCGGAGCCTTGCGGGAGGAGTGCGACCAGTTCGATGCCGCCAGGTCCGTCTTCCCGGCGGGAACCCTCTCCGGAGCGCCCAAGCTGCGGGCTATGGAGATCATCGACGACCTGGAGGAGGCGTCCCGCGGAATTTACGGCGGCGGCATCGGCTACTTCTCCATCGACGGCAGCACCGACTTTGCCATAGCCATTAGAAGCGTCCTGGTCAAGGATGGCGTGGCCACCGTTCAGGCAGGGGCGGGAATAGTTGCCGATTCCGATCCCGCCAAAGAGTTTCAGGAGACGGAGCGCAAGATGGCTGCTATGAAGCGGGCGCTGGGGGTGGCGGTATGACGGAAATGAACGAGCAGAGCAGACGGAAGGAGCAGAGCAAGCAGAAGGAGCATGACGGAATGAATGGGCATGACAGACAGAATCGGCCCATTCTCTTCGTGGACAACCAGGACTCGTTCGTCTGGAATCTGGTGGACTACGTCTCAGTTTTCTACGAGAACACCATCGTTCGCTCCAACCGGATCACTCTGGCAGAGGTTGAAGCCTTGCAGCCGCAGGGAATCGTCATCTCGCCCGGTCCCGGCCATCCGGCCATTCCGCGGGACATCGGCTCGTGCCTGGAGATCATCCGGCAGTTCGATCGCACGCCTATCCTGGGAGTCTGCCTGGGCCACCAGGCCATGAATCTGGTTTACGGCGGCACCATCTCGCACACGAGGCCGCTGCACGGCAAGACCTCCGAGATCCGGCATGACGGCCTCGGTATCTTCCGGGGCGTGGACAATCCGCTGCAGGGCGGCAGGTATCACTCCCTGGCCGTAGAAAAGCTAGCGCCCGATCTGGTAGTCTCGGCCTCGACGGCAGACGGCGTGGTGATGGGCATTCGACACAAGACCCGCCCGCATTGCGGCGTTCAGTTCCATCCCGAATCCGTGCTCACGCCATCGGGAAAGAAGATCATCTCCAACTGGGTGGAAGACGTGATGAAATGCACTCCCTAGTCGAGGGCATCCTTGCGGCCTCGCAGGCGAGAGGCTTCAAGCCTGCAGCCGCCTGGCCAAAGGCTGAGGGACGGGACCTGATCGGCTCGGCCCGTGGCCTGAGGGGCAGGGGCCTCATTCCCGTTATTGCGGAGATCAAGCCGAAGGCTTTGGGGAGATCTCTTGCTCTGGAAGAGGTGGCAGCTTATGCCAAAGCCTACGCGGAAAATAACGCCTGCGCCATCTCGGTCTTGACCGAGCCGACCCACTTCAAAGGCGCTCTGGAAAACGCACTGATCGCCCGCCAGGCCGGTTTGCCGGTTTTAAGGAAGGACTTCATCTTCGACGAATGCCAGTTGGCGGAGGTACAGGCCGATTTAGTGTTGCTGATTGCATCGCTCGGCATCGACCTGCAGAGCTTTGCGGACCGGGCCGAATCTCTGGGGATGGAGCCGCTGGTGGAGGTTCACACCGCGGGGGAATTGGAGGCGGCGCTGAAGACGGATGCCCGGATTATCGGGATCAACAACCGCAACCTGAATACTCTGGAGGTTGACCTGGGGACCTTCGAGCGGCTCGCGCCACGGGCAAAGGACGCCGGAGTGTTTCTGGTAGCGGAGAGCGGAGTGCATAGCAAAGAGGACGCCGCAAGGATGATCGCGGCGGGGGCGGATGCGCTGCTGGTGGGAACGGAGCTGATGGCAAGGCCGGGGAGGCTGGGGGAAATCAACTACTATTAAAAGATTAAAGGCGCGTTTGGCGGATTCTTGTTTTTGTGACTACGGTAAAATATCCCGAGAAAATCATTTTTGAATTGAGCACCTCAATTGCAGCTTCAGCCATCTTTGATGGAGATAAACCATTTAGTCGAAAATATATTATCCCTTGTTTTGTCAGGAGCTTCTTTTCGTAGACAAGCTGGCCGAAATCTCTATCGAAAGTCAAAATGATGCGCTCATCGGCTTCTGCTAATGATAATATCCGGTCGTCGCTGCTTTTGGGGGAAAAGGTTTTGATCCATTGGATGTCGTGCCCTTGCTCAGAAATCAGATCGACTACTTTGCGCGGGATATTCTCATCCGCCAAGAATTTCATGTGAACCTTCTGCTCTTGAGAATCATTGAATTAGAATTTATTGAATCGGCTCTACGCTCAAAGA
>JAJRAT010000013.1 GCA_028682845.1 Methanothrix sp.
ATCGAGCCGCTGGGCTTGAAGATCGCCATCGAAACAAAGGTTGACAACGAGGGACTGAAGATCGAAACCAGGCAAAACGGGCCGCATTAAGTGAGAGCAAGAGCAAAAAAGAAGCTTGAGTTGGAGACCAGATCTCGACAGATCTCAACCAGATCTCAACCAGATCTCAGCTCACCACGCGGATCAACGCCAGCCTGAATTCGCTCCCGTGCAGGCCGAATGTGGTCCAGTAAACTTCTTTGGTGACGTTCTGGTTGTGCTCTTTATTGAGGAAGAAGTAGCTTCCCTTTCCGGAACGATTCTCAACCATTTTTCTGCCGATCTCCAGAAGAGACGGGTACGGCTGGTAGAGCGGGTCCTGGAAGAGCATCAAACCCTCCTGGCTTGGATCGGCATCGTAGACGATGAGGCCGTCCTTTTGCATGATCCAGGCGGTGAAAGGCGTGCCGCTCAGTTCCGGATCAATTATGCCTTTCAGGTACTCGCCCGGCGCTATCAATGCACTGAGTGCGCCGGAGAACTCGCCTGTCTGCGAAAATATCGGATGTATGAGCGCCACCGCATCATAGCCTTCTACGGCACGAAATACGCTCGTCTGGTACGGAGATCTGCTCTTGAGGAACTCGAACCACTGCTGATCGCTGATATTCGCGCCAACCCAATCCTGGTAGCTGGAGGGCTTTGCTGCAACGATCAGTCCTTGCGGGCTGATGATTGTAGCCTCATTGAATACGGATTCGGTCAGGCTGCGCAGGATTTCTTGCGCAGTCTCTCCATCCGGCCCCGTGCCGGAGAGCTTAACGGCAGCCCTCCCCGCAAGAGCATCTTGATCGCTCAATTTGCCTTGAATCTCGGACTGCAGTTGCAGAAGGGAAAGCGCTGCATCGTCTTTCAAGTCCGCTGATGCCTTTTCGCCTGCGGCATTTCCTGTCAGGTTTCCGCTGGCCGCGATCCCGTTTGCCGTGAGCAGCAAAGTCATCAATGCGGCCAGTGCAAGAAGAGAGTTGGATTTTAGAGACATCTGTATTGCGACCTCCAGTTCTGGGCTGATATGATTTGGCTCAAATGATTCTGGTTCAAATGATATATAACTGTTTCATTTTTTGAAAATCAATCGCATGAGCCCATTGGGTCTGATGGGGTGGCATCTTAAAAGTCTCTGCTAAAAATGCTAGCCCGATAGTCATTGATGGCTCGATTTATTTCCTCCCGCTCGTATTTCTGCTTGAAGGCTCCTTCCCGCCTCTGATGCAGCAGGCTGCCGAGCCGGGGGCGAGGGCCGCCATGAGCCGGAATGCTTTGCAAGGCCCAGCAATAGGCGCAAGGACTTGGAAGAACGAACATGCTCATGCGACAATGAATAATCGGTGGAGAGCACAACAACATTTATAGATATAGCTGCAAATTAAAAACAGTGAGTTATGATGGGTGTAAAAGTCCGTGCGAGATATGAAGGCAAAGTTCTCAGGCCGTTTCAGGATTTGAATCTGATTGAAGGCGAGGAAGTGGAGATCGTAGTCCAACGAAATCTCGTCAATAAATTTCACGGAAAAATGGCAATAGACAAGAAAACTGCAGATGAGATAATCGATATGGAGATATGGGATTGAAGCTCTCTGACCTTCCAGAAGGAGAGAATATATTCCTGGACGCGAATATCTTTCTATATTCAGCCTTCGATCATCCCACCTTTGGAGTTCCATGCCGAGATTTTCTCGCCAGGGTGGACCGAGAAGAATTGCACGGCTATTCGTCAGGATTCGTTCTCAATGAAGTATTCCATAAGCTGATGATTTCGGAAATTATTGATACATTTGATGTAAAGGCTCAATATGCCAAACGACTATTCAAGGAAAGGCCGGAAATCCTTGACGAGCTGAATGATGTTTGGGAGGAGATGGATATCATCAACGGTTTTCACATCGTGATTCTCGATGCTCAAACCTTTCCGGAGTTTGTCCAGCTATCCAAGAGATTCCATCTCATGGCAATGGATTCTGCCCATCTCGCGATTATGAAATTAAACGGCTTGACCAATTTAGCAACGAATGATGCTGATTTTGAGCGCATTCCTTATCTCAAGGTCTGGAAGCCGTAATTTATTATAGCAATCCGAAAGCATTTCCTCAAACGGCATGGTCGGCTCTTCCGGCATATTATTATCGATTTTCGCTCGCTCGCGCGTTCGCCCGCGTGCTCCGGCTCCCCGTGAGCGGTCCGTCTGCGGTGCAGGTCCCGCCCGCCTCCGATGCCGCAGGCTGCCTGGCCGGGGGCGAGAGCTGCCACAGGCTAAAAAGGCCAAAAAGGGCTTGCAGCCGGGGCAAGCATCGTCCCTGCTGTTCCGATCCATGCTGTTTTTAAATGTGATCAAAAAAAATGCCGAACGGCGTGCTCAAAATTGAGCCCCGGATCAAGCCGCTTTAACCTCGGCCACCGCCGCTTCACCCGGCTTTCCCAGATCCTTGATGGCAAATTCCTCTTCCATCTTGCATCTGTGCACCTTTGCGCCGCCGCACGCATCCAGGCTCTGCTTCTCCTCATCCCGGAATGCCTGCAATCGCTGCATGAGCTGATCGAAGTCCACCTCATGTCCGTCAAACTCAGGCCCGTCCACGCAGGCAAACTTGACCACGCCGCCCACTTCCACGCGACAGCTCCCGCACATGCCCGTGCCGTCGATCATGATGGGATTGAGGCTGACGATGGTCTTGATATTCTGGGGGCGCGTGATGTCGCTCACCCGCTTCATCATGGCCACGGGACCGATGGCGACCACGACGCCCGGCGTCTCTTTGGCCAGGACTTCCGCCAGCAGCTCCGTCACAAAGGCATTGCGCCCCGCGGAACCGTTATCGGTGCAGATCAATAGCTCATCCGAGACACTCTCCATCTCCCCACGCAAGATGATGAGCTCCTCGCAGCGGGCTCCGATGATGCTTATTACTTTATTTCCCATCTTCTTGAGCATCTTGGCAATCGGATAGAGAACCGCGACGCCTGTTCCTCCGCCCACACAGATGGCCGTGCCCGCCATCCCGATGTCGGTAGGCTTTCCGAGCGGCCCGACTACATCCAGGTAGTAATCGCCTTCCTGCAAATCGCTAAATAGAACCGTAGATCTGCCTACTACGGAAAAGATGATGGTGATGGTTCCCTTCTCGGGATTCAGATCGGCCAGAGTCATGGGTATCCGCTCTCCGGTTTCATTGGCTCTCAGGATCACGAACTGCCCCGGCTTGGCTTTACGGGCGATTATGGGTGCCTCAATCTCGTTGAGGATCATCTTTCCGCCCGCCATCTCCTTGCGCTTTACAATCTTGAACATTTAGCCTCGTCAAGCTATTATGCTGTTCGAATTAAAAAATCTGTCGAAAAAAATCCATCATTAAAGATAATTATTGTTTTCCGATTTCACGAAGAATCACGAAGTAATCCCGAAGATGCTCAGGGAAACTAAAAAAAAGTGTTCAATCGAGGCAATAGCGGCAAAAAGGCGGAAGGGGCTTTACGCCGTCTTCATCCTGGCCACTTCTTCCAGGCCGAGTTCCTGAATGGAAACATCTCTCATCTTATACTTCTGAATCTTGCCGCTCACGGTCATGGGGAAGTCGTCAACGAACTTGATGTACCTGGGAATCTTGAAGTGCGCGATCTTTCCCTTGCAGAAAGCCTTGATCTCCTCAGGGGTTGCCGTGGCGTCTTTCTTGAGTTTTATCCAGGCCATCAGCTCCTCTCCGAACTTCTTGTCGGGAACGCCGATGACCTGCACGTCACTGATCGCCGGATGGGTGTAAAGGAACTCCTCGATCTCGCGCGGATAGATATTCTCTCCGCCCCGGATCACCATGTCCTTGAGCCGCCCGGTTATCTTGCAGTAGTCGCTGTCATCCAGGGTTCCGAGGTCTCCGGTGTGCAGCCAGCCCTCTTTATCGACACACTGGTCGGTGGCCACGGGATTGTTGTAGTAACAGCGCATGATCATGTAGCCGCGAGCGCATATCTCGCCCGTCTCGCCGCGGGAAACCATCTTTCCCGTCTTGGGGTCGACGATCTTCATCTCTGTGTGCGGCATGGGCCTGCCGACGGTGGAAACCCTCTGCTCCAGCGAATCGTCCGTGGAGGACATGGTGATGCCGGGCGACGCCTCCGTCTGGCCGTAGGTGATCACGATCTCCTTCATGTTCATGAGGGTATTCACCTTCTTCATGAACTCGATGGGACAGGGCGAACCGGCCATGATGCCGGTGCGAAGCGTGCTGAAATCATACTTAGGAAAGTCGGGGTGCTCCAGTTCCGCCACAAACATGGTGGGAACGCCATGCACCGCCGTGCAGCGCTCCTTTTGAATGGCCGACATTACCGACACGGGATCGAAGTACTCTGCCGGGAGCACCATCGTCGCGCCGTGGGTCATACAGGCCATGTTGGAGAGAATCATGCCGAAGCAATGGTAAAACGGAACGGGAATGCAGAGCCTGTCCTTGTCCGTGAACTTCATGCACTCGCCGATGAAGTAGCCGTTGTTGAGGATATTGTGGTGGGTGAGAACAACACCTTTGGGAAACCCGGTGGTGCCGGAGGTGTACTGGATGTTGATGGGATCATCGAAGTCCAGGCTCTCCGCGCGCTCGATCAGCGTTTCATCGGGGACATCCTCGCCCATCAACAAAATCTCATTCCAGGTGTACATGCCCGGCTGCTTCTCGCCGCGCACGGTTGCCACGGTCCTCAGGAATGGGAGCTTTTCCGAATGAACGTGCCCAGGCTTGCTGGTCTTGACCTCAGGGCATACCTCATAAAGCATCTGGACATAGTCCGAGGTCTTGAATTTGTCCATGAGCAGGAGTGCTTGCGTTTCGGACTGGCGCAGAGCATACTCCAGTTCATGAGTCCTGTAAGCCGGATTGATGTTGACCATGATGATGCCGGCTTTAGCCGTTGCGAACTGGGTGATGATCCACTCCGCTATGTTTGTAGCCCAAATGGCCAGGCGGTCGCCCTTCTTCAGGCCCAGGGCAATGAATCCCTTCGCGGCGCGGTTTAGCTCCTTTTGCAGTTCGCGATAAGTGTAGCGTATGCCCTGATGAAGTGATACAATTGCGTCGTTGTCCGGGTATTTCTCCGCAATCTCATCGAACATATCGCCTATAGTCTTTCCAATAAGCGGTTCTTCTGAGCCGCGAAATGCGTAACTGTGTGTGACTTTGCCTGGCATGGAATTGGCTGTCACTCATTAAGGGGATATAATTGTATCTTAAGAGAAGATTGCGGAAAGTTTATCATCAATAATCGGATTAATAAAAAAATTGTGTAAATGCCATTTTGAAAATATCCGTTCTCTTCCCCCAAGACGCATATTTTGCATGTGACTTTTTCTCGGATGCATCCTGGACACATTCAACTCGTAGCAGTGCGGAGTCCCCATCCTTCAGGGTGGGGAAGAGCGCGTAATAGCTGCATTCACCCAAGATAGTATTATATACTATTGGGTGAATAAACTTTATTTATGCAGCTCACAAAGAC
>JAJRAT010000102.1 GCA_028682845.1 Methanothrix sp.
ACAGCCGTCACGACTCGGGAACCCTGGGCCAGTTGCAGCACGGACGATATGAGGAACGGCAGGAAGAGCAGGGGCAGGAAGTGGCCCAGGCTGTAGATCTCCCGGCCAAGGTTGCTCTGAGCTACGACATATCCGAAGGCTCCGGCACCGCATAAATCCAGCAGGATCACGCCGGAGCGGCGGGCGGCTACGTGAATCAGCTCTTGCAGCATGTCTCTCGCCAGCGCCAGGCAGAGCAGAGCACCCAGGAGAAGCGAGATGCTGGGGTTGCCCAAAAAAGCGGCTTCCTCTCGCCAGGGCTCCAGCAGGGCACCGAGCAATATGAGAATCATGGGCAAAAGCAGAGGAGCCCAGGCGCGGGCTCTGCCGATCCTGGGATCAGGAATTTCGGCGCTCAAGGCTCCGGCGGCGGGAATTCGGCGCAGGATCACATAGGCCAGGGCGAAGAGAATTATGGAGACGGGAACTCCGGCGGCCAAAGAGTCGTAAGGCGAGAGTTCAAGGCTGCTGCATAGCGACACCATCAGGGGTGAAGGGTAGATGAGGTTGAAGGAGATTACCGAGCAGCATGCGGTCATGAAGAGAGACCTTTTGCTTGCCCCGTCCGTCTGCCTTCCCAGGCTGCTTACCACCGGCTCCAGGATCATGTAGGCGGTGATGCTGCACATCACAGGAATCGATACCAGGTATCCTGCCGTGCCCGATACCAGGAGTCCCTGCCGCGTCACGGAAAGCAGATCGGCCACGATGCGCTCTATCGCGCCGCTTCTGCGCAGGTACTCGGCCAGCACCGCGCCGCAGAATACTACTATGGCCAGCGACGAGAAGATCCTGCCAAGGCCGGTGGCCACAAGGCCTGTGAGGTTCTGGCTCATGCCGGTAAGCAGTCCAAAGACGAATGCAGAGATGACCAGGCTCAAGAATGGGCCGACCTTTGGTATGAGCAGGCTCACCAGAATTATAACCGCAATAAAGGCCAAAAGCGGGTCCATTGTGCAAAGTATACCTCATTTGATATAAAACACTAATTATGCTCCAGTGGATTTTATTTCCATAACATCCGAAATGCATTTATAGCTAGAAAAATAAAAAATGCCTAGAAGGGATTTAGTCTTATTTAATTAGTTTGGATAATTAGTCCAGCCCACCAAAGGGGCATCGAGGGGATAGAAGGGAGTAGATGAGGAGAGGTAGCTTTAGGCGCAGACTACCTCGGGGGAGGCACGGTTTATTCGCGAGCCCGGCTCTCCTGGGAGCAGCCATATTTCTAGTTCTATTAGTTCCGGCTCTCTTCTACCTCTTCCCCCATGCAACTGATTCGGATACCGTTTCTTTGTCTTCCCCTTCGCTAAATCCTTCATCAAATTCCCTGAATCCCACACCAAATTCCCCGAATCCCTCATCAAATCCGCTATCCGGCATTTCATCAAAACCTTCATCGAGCGGTTCTTCCTCTTCGCCCTGCACCTCAAACCCTTCGTCAAATGATAATCCCTCAAATCCCTCTGAATCGAATCCGGCCACCAGGTCGGAACAGGTGCTAAAAGTGGCATCGGCCCCCTCGGGCTCGACGGGAGAATCATCCCGGGGAACGGCTAGGGAGACTGCGCAAAAAACCACACAACAAGCCGCACAACAAGCCGCACAAGAAACCACACAAGAGACTGCAAAAGAATCTGCACATAAAACTGTTCAAGAAACTGTTCAGGAAACCGTTCAAGAATCCTCCCAAAAATCAGGCCTGACAGCCACTGTCGACCTCTCCCGGGAAAACTCGCAGGTCTACCTGGAAAATACCGGCAAGACCGAGCTATACCGCGTGAAGGTCATCGGTGCGGGAAAAAACCTCGGCATCCTCTCCAAGCTCCTTCCGGGAGAGAAGAAAGTGCTGGCTGTGAGCGGTCAGGCAAGTGATATCGCCGTTTCGGCCATTGATCCGTCCGATAAGGAAATCGATGGCTTCGTTCAGTACATCCAGCCCAATTTCCCTGCACCGTCCGCCGGTTCGGTTGAAGAGGAGATTCCACTCGACACCATGTCTGCACCGGAGAGCCAGCAAGTATCCGAGCAGGTTTTGGATAAATCCGAGAGCATAATAGCGTCTCCGCTCGCGCTCACCGTCTCTGTCAACAGGACGGAAGGGCGCGAGGGCGAAATTGTGGGGTTCAGATGCACCGCCAAGAACACCGGCAGCGAAGAGCTTTCCAGGATCAGGATAATTTGCGCGGGCAAGATGGCCTCCACCAATTTTCTCACAACCGGAAAGGAGCTGTGCCTGGACGGAGCGGCCACAATTCACGACAGCTTCGAGCTTTCGGCTGGTGTGGAAGGCCAGGATGCCGAAGGCCGGATCTTTACGAATAATACCTCTGTTGAAGTCTGGAAGGTCTCCCCCGAAATCGGTCTGACTGTGGAAGCGCCCAGGAAGGTGCACCGCAACGATACCGTCAGCATTCGGGCAAGGGTTGAGAACATCGGCGGCAACAATCTGACCGGCATCACCGTCTCCGACAATTTCGGCGAATTGGGTAGGCTCGATTCTCTTGGTCCCGGTGAATTTCAAGTGCTGCAGATGGACCGGACCATATCTGAGAGCTTGCATGGCGAGGTCAAGGTGCTGGCACATAACGGAGCGGGCCGCGAGGTCTTCGCCAGCCGGAGCCTGGAGATCGAGGTGCGAAACTCGTCGCTGCAACTGGACGGCCAGCCGAGCGAGGTCAGAGCATATCCGGGAGAACCGGCGGAAGTCACCTGGGTCCTGAGCAATACGGGCGAAGAGACCCTCAAGGATATAACACTGAGCGGAATGGGCAAAGGATGCACGCTGCCGGAGCTGTTGCCGGGGAAATCGGTTCGCATGGCTGCGATCTACAACAAGAGCAGCAGCACCACGATTTGCGTCACGGCGCGCGGCGTTGACGGGACCGGCTTTGCCGCAGAATCAAATGCAAGCGTTCTCATCAAAGCCATAACGCCGGGAATCAGCCTGAAGGTCATGCCCCCTGAGCTGGAGGTCTGTCCGGGCGAGACCGCGGACATCAGTGCTCTTGTCACCAACACCGGAGACGATGCCCTCACCGATGTGGTAATCACCCAGGATGGATCAATCCTGGCGACGCTGGATCATATTGAGGTGGGAGAGTTCAAGGTGGTCGATTCCCGCACGGTGATCTCAGCCAATTCCACCATTCAGTTCGAGGCCGCCGGAAAGGACTCCCGCGGCAAGACCTGGTCCGATGCGGCAAGCGTCAAGGCTACCACCGTAATCTCGGCCCTCAAGGTATTCGTCAGCGCCTCGCCGCCCACCGTGACTCCGGGCGGCAACGTCAAGCTGAGCTGCACAGTGGCCAACACCGGAAGCGTTCCCCTCTACAGCATTTTCGTCATCAGCAAAGAGTTCGGGCCGCTCGGCAACATCGACTACCTGGCCCCCAAACGCCAGATGATGGTTCAGGCCACGAAGGCGACGGATAAAGAATTGGACGATACGGTCTCTGCTGAGGGCTTCACCCAGGAGAAGACCCCGATTCGCGGCTCGTATCACCTGCATGTCGGCCTGTTGAATATCCCCGGACTGAAGGCACAAAATCCGGCTTTGCGAGAGACACAAGATGAGCCTTCTGCCACAAGGATCGTGGGAGCCAACATCAGTTGCGGCAACACCAGCCTGGCTCTCAGCCTGCCGCCCCAGGAAGAGACCGCCAGGAAAGCTTCGGAAAAGGTGGCCAGCGATGTGGATCAGGCGGCCACCGGCTCGAACAACATGGTCCTGGACGGCATCTCGAACCTCCTGCGTTATGTAGAAGCGATATTGGGGAAGGCCGATGAAGGGGCAAAGTCCCAATCTTCCGCAGCCCGCGAGTTCTCACCGCAACCGGGCGAAAGCCTCTCCGCAGGCAAGGACTACGAGCTCTCCATTGCCGGAGTGAAGGGCTCGGAGCATGGAGCCATCAGCATCCTGGATGTCAGCGCGTCTCCATCCCAGCCGGCGGCAGGCGAGGGCGTCAAGATAACGGCACACATCAAGAGCCAGGAAGGAATTAAATCCGCATCGGTAAAATACGGCCTGTCGGATTCGCCCTTGACCAAGCAGGATCTGCTCGGCGTGGAGCGCGTCTATGATTCGCCGCTGAAACTGGAATCGGGCAACGCAGAGGATGGATACTGGAGCGGCAATGTCCCCGGCAGAGGCGCAGGAGTTTACATGGCTCTCTCCGCCTGGATGACGGACGGCACAAACGTTGCAGAAGGCGGGCCGTACATGATTCACTGGTCTACGATCAACTCCGCCGGGCAGGCAGGCACTGCAAGAAGCACCGTTTCATCCAGCGGGAAGAACGGTATGCTCTTCATTGAATCGTCTTCCGTAAAAGGGCACGGTGAGGTGTCCATAAAAGATACGTTCGAAGGATCGTCCATGCACTTTAACGAGAAGATGATCGGCAACGGCTCCATAAGCCTGGAGACGCTGAGGTGCATTGATCAGAAGAACGCCGTGAATAACTTCACTGAGAAGAAGGACCTGGTCTTCACCAACGGCAACCTCAAAGGCCACCAGACGGTGGACTCGCCCCGATTCCACGGCGGCCTGGGTGCATCGGTCACGGAAAGGTTCAACCTCAGCCACGTGGACCGCAGCGAGACCTCCAGCCTGAGCAGCAGCAGCCCCGCCAACAACACCCTGTCTTTCAAGACCGAGCAGGCATTCGACGGAACATGGAACATCCAGACCAAGTACGCCAAGTTCTACAAGAAGATCAAGGCGGACCAGCAGTACACCGGCTCATTCCAGACCCAGAAAGATATCAAGTTCCAGGATGCCGGGCAGAGCTAGACTTCATTTTGAGGCGCTAAAATATGATATCCGGGAAAGCATCGATGCTGTGCGTTATCTTTATTTTGCTTATGTCGAGCATTCAATTCGCCTTTGCAAATGAAACTGCTTCCAAAAATAATGATGGAAACTATGCCGACATGGAGCATGTCGATATAGCCTGGTTTCCTCGGCCAGACCCGGGCATTCTCGCTTCAATGCCAAATGTTGATTTTATTCCTAACCTGACCGGATATCAGCAGACGACCGATTACACCTGCGGCCCGTCGGTCCTGCTCTCATTAGCCAAATACTACGGAGTTGAGGGGATCGAGGAGAACGCAGAGACGGAGATGAGAATCGCCAAAGAAGCCGGAACAAGAGACATGAATAATTCAAAGCCCGGCACAAAACCCTACGAGATGGCGGCATGGCTGGAGAAGAGCGGCTTTGACGCCAGGGTCGAATTCGAGGATAAAGGGGACGGCAGCGCTCTGGAGAATCTGCGAGAAAATCTTCGCCGCGGCATTCCCACGCTTGTCGAGTGGATTGATCTGGGCGGCCACTGGGCTGTTGCCGTCGGTTACGATTACTGCAACGTCTCGGACCCCTGGGATGATGTCTTGATACTGGCCGATCCCTATGATCGGTACGATAACTGCCGGGACGGCTACACCATCGTGAATGCCAACCGCTTCTA